>NZ_JBFUKZ010000005.1:0-293012 GCF_056400585.1 Mucilaginibacter sp. P5_A6
CAATAGTGCAAATGTTATTTAACACCCGGCCGATTATGTTTAATTAATTTGTAAAAAGGTTATGGGATAAGCAATTAAAAATAAAGCGAAGTCAATTTTTAGTTCACTTTGCGGCATGCCCGGTTAAAATAAAAAATACCTTTAAATTAAACTCCGGGGAGTAATTTTGCCGCTTGAATTGCTTATGTTTTAAAAATTTAAGGATATGTAGTTTTTATCTCACTACCTTTGAAAAAATAATGTTAATTCTGCTGAATTAAAATAAAACGAAATACACATTCGTTGGTTTACAATTCAGTTTAAAACTGAATAAAAGCTTATAATGATAAAACTATTTGTTGGGGGGTTCCCTTTAGATATGACCGAGCTCGATCTTGTTAAGATGATCAATTTACATGGTGAGGTAGTTACCATTAAAATTGTGCGAGATAAAAAAACAAGGATCTGCAAGGGCTACGCCTTCCTGGAAATGAAAGACCGTGAAGGGGCGGAAAACGCTGTTAATGCATTGGACGGCACTCCAATTGCAGACAGGATTTTAAATGTTAAAATTAATGAAGAAACACCCGTAAAGCCGGTAGCGCCTAAAAGGTTTTTTGGTAATAGTAATAATAACAACTTTAAAAAGCCTGCCGAAACCGTAAGAAACAAAAGGCCAAGGAGAACAACTTAATAATTAAATTAGATTGTAAGCTATTGCGGCATTTTAATTACCCTCAACATCTGAATCAGAAATATATAGCATGATGAATAAGGGTGTTACTAATGTATACGTGCAAATTATTTAGCAACTCCCAATCTCCATAAATGCAATGCCCCTGCCTCATTTTGCGATGTAAATGAAGCAGGGCTACGACCCTTAATTCTGGTTCTTATTGTGCTAACGGTTCTGTAGGTAACATTGTGTATTAATTTCAACAATTAATCCGCCACATTGTCAATAACACACTGATTGTCAGTGTGAATTAAAACAAAAAAAAATGTATAATCAGTTTACATTTTTTGTTGAATTTAACCAATTACTCTCCTAAACAACCGATTACAAGCTCTGGCCGGCAAAACGGCATTTTGATTGTGACAATTCCCTTTTTAGTCATTAGGGAATATGCGAAGGTATACTGTTGTCACAACATACTTTTTTATTAAGTTAGCCTTCTTTGCAATAATTTGTTGCAAACCCTTCGTGGCATGTTCTCAATCTTCCAAGCCAGGTTCAATTGAATATTTAAAATTTTGTAATGGGCTTAAAAAGATTACTTTAGGAACTGATATATTTAATATTCCGGCTTACAAGTTATCATATCTTGATGGAGACAACAGCCTCGATGCTGATAGCTGTTTAAAATATGTGTATGATGATGACAACCTGTTAGCTCTTGGTGATGGTATAAAACTCGACCTCATTGGTATCCGTACTTACAAAGGTAAGATCCTTAATATCTACTTGTTTTTCAAAAGAAATGTTGCTTATAAAATATTAGATAATTTTATTAAATCCTATGGTCAGTTTACTGGCAGGCCCGATAATTACAGCGATATTTATAATTGGGATTCAAGCCGGGTCAGTTTGTCCTTACAATTTGAATGTAAGGTTGAACTGGGTATAGCCGTTTTTACCTGCAACGAGTTAAAGAATAAAATAGAAATAGAAAAGCAAAATTCTTTAGTAAGGGAAGGCTACCAGACGCTATCTTTATCTGGTTTTCTGTTTTAACAATTAAGCTTTCACATCCTATTAATAGCAATTTAACATTCCCTAAAACTTTTAACTGTATTTATTGTCCMCTATCTGAACCGTTTTTTCATTTCGGATACTATGACAATCAAAAACAATCAGCCTGAAAATAAAACCGCCAAAGAAGAACTTTCCTATATTCAAAAAGTATGGCATACCGTAGCTATTGTTGCACTTTTGGTTGTTGTGATCCTGATTGCACGTGTTGCCTTTAATGTATTATTGATGGTGCTTGCCGGAATCCTGATCTCTGTTTATTTTCACGGGTTTGGTGACCTGATTCAACGGAAAACAAATTGGGAACGCCGCATTTGCATGGCAATTTCCATAGGTGGCACCTTTGCAATATTAGCAGTGCTTTTTTGGATCATGGGCACTAAGATCTCAAACCAGGTGGCTATTTTAAGCGATACACTCCCCCATACTATCAGCAACGCTAAAATAAAAATGGCAGAAACATCAATAGGCAAAAAGATCCTGGAATACCTTTCAGATGATAATTCAGATGCATTAATGACTACAGCAAAATCGTTCTTCAATACAAGTTTTGGTGTTTTGGGCAATCTTTACATCATTTTGTTCCTCGCTATATTTTTCACCTCCAATCCTAATTTATATAAAGATGGTTTAATAAAGCTGGTACCAGATAGTAGGAAACCCCTTGCTCACCAGGTAATTGACCGCATCAGCTACGCCCTTAAAGGCTGGTTAAAAGGGATGATGTTAGCCATGATACTGGTTTTTATTTTGCTTTCCATAGGTTTAGGCATCATGAGCATCCCGGTAGCTCTTGTTCTTGCCCTGCTTACTGCGTTACTCAAGCTCATTCCAAACTTTGGTTCACTGGCGGCCATGATCCCCGGAGTGTTACTTGCTTTAACCATAAGTACAAATACAGCAATTATTGTGGCCTTAATTTACATTGTAACGCAAACCGTTGTAAGTAATATTGTAACCCCAATAATTCAGAATAAAATGATTAATCTTCCGCCTGCTTTAACCATACTTGCACAGGTACTTATGGGTACTTTATCGGGGGTTTTAGGCATTATCCTGGCAGTGCCATTACTGGCTATTGTTATGATTTTAGTTGATGAGTTATATGTGAAGAAGATGAACGACACCGGCATTGTATAAAACATTACCCAACAAAAAGATCCCGGACCATTGTCCGGGATCTCCTATATTATCCAACCGTAAATTTAAATTATACGCCCAGATCCTTCATAATAGAATCAATTTTAGCTTCCAGTTGCTTATCGGTTTCGGCATAAGCGACTTTATTAGCCAGCTTACCGTTAACACTGCAATAGAACTTAATCTTAGGTTCTGTACCAGATGGACGGGCAGAAATGATACTTCCATCCGCGGTAATAAACTGCAGAACATCCGATGTTGGCAATTCAATAGCCGATGTGGTATTGGTGTTGAGGTCGGTTTCAATCCTGTTTTCGTAGTCTTTCAAAGTAATAACCTTTGAACCGCCCAACGTAGCTGGCGGATTATTCCTGAACTTTTCCATCATAGCCTTAATCTCTTCGGCGCCGGTTTTACCCTTTTTGGTGATCGAGATCAGTTTTTCCTTGTAAAAACCATATTGAACATATGTATCTAACAATGCTTCAAACAGGCTGCTGCCTTTATCTTTATAATAAGCGGTCATTTCGGCAATAAAAGCGCATGATATTATCGCGTCTTTATCCCTTACCAGTTCGCCAATTAAATAACCGTAGCTTTCTTCACCACCACCAATAAAGGTTTGTTTACCTTCAAACTTAGTCATTAACTCACCTATGTATTTAAAACCGGTTAAGGTATTATAATAGGTTACGTTTTTGGCTTTGGCTATTTCTTCAATCAGGTTTGAAGTTACAATGGTTTTAACAATGTATTCTTTACCTGTAAGCTTACCTTTTTCTTCCCAGGCGCTTAGCAGGTAATTAATAAGCATACTGCCGGTTTGGTTACCGTTTAGCAGGATGAATTCATTATCGGTATTTTTTACGGCGATACCCACACGGTCGGCATCAGGATCAGTTGCCAGTACCAGGTCGGCATCAACTTCCTGCGCCTTTTTAAGCGCAAGTGTTAAAGCTTCCTTTTCTTCGGGATTTGGATAAATTACTGTAGGAAAGTTTCCATCGGGTGTGATTTGCTCATTAACCAATATTACATTTTCAAACCCAAAACGCTCCAACGCCTGTGGCACCAAAGTAATACCGGTACCGTGGATGGGCGAATAAACAATTTTAAGATCCTTTTGGCGCTGTATAGCTTCTGGTGACACAGAAAGCTTCGTGATCTCGTCTAAATAAAGTTTATCTATCTCCTCGCCTATTTCTTCAATATTGGCATCAACACGATTAAATTTGATTTCATCAATGCTGGCAATTTTAGCAACCTCGTCCATTACAGCCTTATCATGCGGCGATACAAACTGGCCGCCATCAGCACCATAAGCTTTGTACCCGTTATACTCTTTAGGGTTATGAGAGGCAGTTAACATTACCCCGCTTTTACAACCAAAATGGCGTACAGCAAAAGAAAGTTCAGGTGTTGGGCGCAGCGCCTTAAAGAAATAAACATGAATATCATTTGCCGAAAAAACTTCGGCAGTTATATTCGAGAACAGATCGGCATTGTTGCGGCTATCGTGGGCAATGGCTACTTTAACTTTTTCGCCCGGATATGTTTTTTTAAGGTAATTGGCTAAGCCCTGCGTAGCAGCGCCAATGGTGTATTTATTGATACGGTTTGAGCCCGGTCCCATTGTTCCGCGCAAACCGCCGGTTCCAAACTCCAGGTCGCGGTAAAACGAATCTGTTAACTCGGTATACGCCTTTTGATCAAGTAACGCCTGGATTTCCTGTTTAACATCAGCGTCATAATTTCCCTGAAGCCAGGTATTCACTTTTTGAAGAATAGATGGGTCTAAGTCCTGCATTTTTTAAATAGATTATGGGTAAACATGTAGTGTAACAAATATGATAATAAAATGTGTGTTTAAAAGTGAGATCAAAAAATCTATTGCATTTAAAGCACCGGCATTATTTAACCTGGCTAAATGTAAGATTTTCTTCAATTATCTGTCATTATAAAAAATCACCTTCTTGTTATTTTTTTAATAAATTTCATTCCTGCTGTTTGTAAGTCAAATGTCATCATCAGAAAAAACAAAATATTTATTTTGGAATGATCGTTTCAGTATTGTTATATTTGGTCTGTCAAACAAAAACAACAACAATAAAAAATAAAACAATGAGTAATTTAACAAACAAAGTTGCCGTAGTTACAGGTGGTAATAGCGGCATTGGATATGCAACTGCCAAAGAATTAGCATCAAAAGGTGCCCGCGTGGTTATTACCGGCAGGAACGCCGCAACAGTAGGCAAAGCAGCGGCAGAACTTGGTGTAACCGGCATCGTATCTGATCAGGCAAAATTAGATCAGATTGATAATCTTGTAGCCGAAGTTAAAGATCAGTTTGGTAAAGTGGATATTCTTTTCCTGAATGCCGGTGTAGCCCTTTTTAGCCCGCTTGCATCAGCAACCGAAGAGCATTATGATACCATGATGAATTTAAATGTTAAAGGTGTTTACTTTACTGTTCAAAAATTCCTGCCCATTATTAATGATGGCGGCTCAATTATATTTAACGCATCGGTAAATGCAGTTTTAGGCGCACCGGATAGTAGTGTATATGCAGCAAGTAAAGCAGCCCTCCTGTCGTTCACCAAAGTATTTGCCCGTGAGCTTGCTTCCCGCAAAATACGTGTTAATTCTGTATCTCCGGGTCCGGTTGAAACCCCGCTATATGGTAAACTTGGTTTAACTGAAGAAGAAGTTAACGGATTTGGTACAGTATTGAGCCAAAGGGTACTATTAAACCGTTTTGGTAAATCAGAAGAAATAGCCAACGCAGTAAGATTCTTAGCCTCAGACGATGCATCATTTATTACCGGTACCGAACTTACAGTTGATGGCGGTTTAACCGTAAACGCTATTATATATTAATCAGGCAGCTTAATAAAGCTTTAGTTTTTTACACCTATTTGGAACGATTGTTTCAAATAGGTAATTTTGCATAGGAGGAATTTATTATGCCCAGGAAAAAAGAATTTGATGAAGATAAGTTGCTCGATAAAGCGGTTAATTTATTTTGGGATAAAGGCTATCATGCCACATCCGCGCAGGATCTGGTAGACGGGTTGGGCATAAACCGTTCAAGCCTTTACAATACTTATACCGATAAAAAAACGCTTTTTACAAAATCATTAAGGCAATACCAGTCAAAAAATACAAATGCAGTACTTTCAATGCTGAAAAATGCCGGTAATGCCGAAGAAGCAATAACACAGCTCCTGCATGCTGTTATTAAGGAAAGCGAAGAAGACACACTTGCAAAGGGCTGCTTTATGGTGAATACTGCTGTTGAGCTATCCAGCCACGATAAAGAGATTGGTGATTTGGTGAATAAGAATAACCTGAGCGTGGAAGATGCCCTAACCCAAATAATAGAAAAAGGCCAGCACGACGGACAATTTAAAACAACAACTAATTCAAGGGCCCTGGCAAGGTTTATTTTTAGCACCATCGGCGGTCTACGAGTGTCGGCACGGGCGGGAGCCGGCAGGGAGGTATTGGAAGATATTGTGACGGTGGCTTTGTCTGCCTTACATTAAGTTTGATGAATTGGCGATTAGCTTTTAGCCTTCCGCATTAAGCCTTTAGCTTTTATATTACCTTTGCAGCCGATGGACTATTTTAAAAAGCTGCTCGATCTGCTGAACAAAGAAAAAGAAGAAGATCGCAGTGCTTACCTCAAACTAACAGAAAATACCTCGGCAGCCGATCGCCGTGCGCAGGGCCTTAGCTGGTACCCTATTGCTATCAGAAATACTGAGCCTGGCCGGGGCGATTATATTAGTGTAGAAGCAGAACGTACCACACACCAGGATCTATCGCATCAGCTTAGGTTTGGTGTGCCGGCTGCTTTATTTTCTAACCACGATCCTAAAAAAGACCGCGTAGAAGGCATCATAACTTACCAGGCAGGTAACAGGCTCAAGATCACTTTATATGTTGATGAGCTGCCCGACTGGAGTCGTGATGGCAAACTCGGTATCGACCTGTTATTTGATAACAACAGTTATGATGAAATGCTGAAAGCCATTAAACAGGCATCAGCATTAAACGAAAAACCGAAAGAAGGCAGGTTGGTGAATATACTTACCGGCAAAGTTCCTGCTGCTTTTGCCCCGGTTAATATACCTGTTCCTATATCCCGTTTAAACGTTTCACAGTTAGCTGCCGTAAATAAAATTGTTGCGGCGCAGGATCTGGCTATTGTTCACGGTCCCCCGGGCACGGGTAAAACAACAACATTGGTTCAGGCTATCAACGTATTGGTAAAACAAACCCAAAAACAAATACTGGTAGTTGCAGCAAGCAATACCGCCGTTGACCTGTTGAGCGAAAAACTTGCAGATGAAGGCCTGAACGTTTTAAGAATAGGCAACCCAAACCGTGTTTCAGAAAAACTGGTAGCCTTAACCCTCGATAGCAAAATGACCGGGCACGCGGACAATAAATTGATCCGCACCCTGAAAAAGCAGGCCGGTGCATACAAGGATATGGCGCATAAATACAAGCGCAGTTTTGGCAAAGCGGAGCGCGATCAGCGCAAGGCGTTGTTTAACGAGGCCCATAAGATCATGAAGGACGTAGCCCTTACCGAGCAGCATATTATTGATGACCTGGTGAGCAAAGCGCAGGTGATCACCGCTACGCTGGTTGGCTCCAATCATTATACCATTCGCGATGTGAAATTTGATACCGTTGTGATAGATGAGGCCGGCCAGGCCCTTGAGCCAGCCTGTTGGATCCCGATCCTGAAAGCTCAAAAGGTAATATTAGCAGGCGACCATTTACAGCTTCCCCCTACTATTAAATCACCCGAGGCTGCGAGGGCAGGCTTAAGTACTACCTTGCTCGAAAAATGTGTGGTCCATCATCCCGAAGCTGTGGTTTTATTAGATGAGCAATACCGCATGAACGAGGCTATTATGGGCTTTTCATCAAGAGAGTTTTATGAGGATAAGTTAAAAGCGCATGCTTCGGTAGCTAACCGTTTACTTTTTAATGGCGATTTGCCGGTTACGTTTATTGATACGGCCGGCGCCGGTTTTGAAGAACAGCAGGCAGGTACCAGCACTTTTAATCCCGATGAAGCTGCATTGCTGTTAAAACATTTAAACAGGCTGGTAACAGCAATCGATCCGACAGAAAAGTTCCCGTCTATAGCCATCATATCTCCTTATAAAGAACAGATCAGGGTGTTGAACGATCAATTGCTGAATAACCCGGATTTATTACCTTACATAGAAAACATCTCGGTAAACACCATCGATAGTTTCCAAGGACAGGAACGGGACGTGGTTTACATCAGTCTTACGCGCAGCAATGCCGGGGGCGAGATCGGTTTCTTATCGGATATCCGCAGGATGAATGTGGCTATGACCAGGGCCCGCAAAAAGCTGGTTGTTATTGGCGATAGCGCGACTCTTACCAGGTTGAAATTTTACGCCGATTTTATTGATCATGCCGAAAAACTGGGTGGGTATCAAAGCGTCTGGGAATATGCGGAGGATTAAAAAATGTCGCATATCGCCCTCAGGTAGTCGCTTAAACACATCTTCAATATTAATTACGATCAGTATTTTTACAAAAAACAATACAAACTGCCGTTATTTCAAATAGCCTGGTGGCAATAGTGTTGTAAGTAAAATTAACCAAGAAATATGATCAAAATTGGCCGCCCTAATATTGAGGATGCACCTTCATGGTATCCATATTTTTTTAATTTAGTTAAAGGCGATGACCTGATCGGGGCTTTGCAAAGCAATAAGCAGCAAATGCTCGACCTGATCAACTCGATCCCGCCATTGGCAGAAAACCATAGATACGCCGAAGATAAATGGACAGTGAAACAGGTTTTCATTCACCTTGCCGATGATGAGCGATATTTTGCCTACAAGGCTTTTTGTTGTTCAAGGCAGGTAGATGTATACCTGGAAGTTCCGCAGGGCAAAGATTACAACAGAGACTTTAATGCAGCCAACCGAACATTAAATGATATAGCCGAAGAATTAATAACGGTTAGGGAAGCTACTATCAGCCTTTTTAAGCACATGACCGATGCGATGCTGGATTTCAAATTCAGCGGAGCGCCGGTTTATACAGCAAGAAGTTTAGGTTGGATGGCGGTTGGGCATAATATCCACCATTGCAATCTTTTAAGGGAAAAGTATCTCGGATAAGATCAGCAATATCAAATATGAAAGGTTTTAAATGGGATAGCCACCGGCTATCCCATTTATCTTATAATGTTTTATTTAAACCGCGTCTGATAATGAGCTAAATGTAAAATCCCTGATCTTTAGTGGTGGTATCAGGTAGCTGCGGTAACTTTCCACACTGATGCTGCGTTCCTGTTTACCAAGGGCTTCCAGGTTGTTCAGCATGATTACCGGGCTTTCGTTAAAGCGGAAGTTTTTAACCGGGAACTTGATCTTACCATTCTCGATATAAAACGTACCATCGCGGGTAAGCCCTGTTAACAGTAACGACTGTGGATCAACCATACGGATATACCACAGGCGCGAAACCAATATTCCTCTTTCGGTGCTTTTGATCAGGTCCTCAATACTGGCCTCGCCGCCATCCATAATGATATTACCAGGACCAGGCATTGGTTTTACGCCCTTTTTATCGGCCCAATAACGCGAATAGCTCAGGTTTTTAACTACGCCCTTATCTATCCACATCGTTTTTTCACGTGGCAAACCTTCCCCGCTCCAGGTTGATGAAGGCAGATCAGGATTAAACGGATCGGAGTAAATATTTACTTTTGGGTCAACCAGTTGCTCACCCAACCTGGTACCTCCACCCTTCTTACTTAAAAAGCTGCGCCCTTCCTCGGCGCTTCGGGCATCAAAGCGAAACATGTTCTCCAGCATATAAGTAGCCGCAACCGGTTCCAGTATCACAGTATATTTTCCGGGCTCAATGGCTTTGGCTCCGGATGAACTTAAACATTTGCCGGCCGCAACTTTGGTAGCGGTAAATGTATCCAGCTTATTTACATCTGTAAACCCTTTTGCGGCATAACCCGAAGCAGTACCTGCCTCGTTGCGTGTTGTTACCGAAAAAGTAACATCATTGCCCTTATTATAGGCAAATAAACCCTTTGAATTCATCATCGCATTAAAGCTGGTTGAATTTTCAAGGAAACCAGCCGCGGTAAGTTTAGCTTCTTTGGTAACCGATAGGCTTTTAGCTACCAGTCCGGCACGGCTATCGGGTGTCATCCCGGCTGTATTTGCATTGTAAGTAACAGAATCCGGAAAATCATGCGGACCCAACATCGGCATGTATTCCGGGTTAGCAGGTGCTAACTGTGCAAGTTCTTCCGACCGGCGCACTACTCTTTCCAGCGCGGCATCATCAAACTCATCAATGGTAGTAGTACCTGCTTTTTTCCCAAAAACAGACGTTACAGATAGCCCGATAGTACTGATATCGCCTGCAGTAGATACAGCGTTTAACGCATAACGAATATTACCACCTTCGCTTCCATTTACACTCACCTCGCACTCTTCGGCTTTTGAATAGGCAAGCACTTTCTTTAATAAAGCCTGTGCTTCTTCTTTATTTAATATTGGCATAATTCAGTTATCCGATCTTTCTTTTAGTGTTGATTACATTAACTCCCTTAAACAGCGCGGTTGAAGCGCCATGCGATACCGCGCTTGATTGCGCCGGCTGACCTTTACCATCATTAAAAGCACCCCCTAAACGATAATCCCGCTCGTCGCAAACTTGAGCACAAGAGTTCCAGAATTCCTGTGTATTGGCCTGGTAAGCCACATCATTAAGCATCCCCGCTATTTTACCATCTTTTATCTCGTAAAATAGTTGACCTCCAAACTGGAAGTTATAACGCTGCTGATCGATAGAGAAAGAACCATCGCCTATGATGTAAACGCCTTTTTCCACGTTTTTGATCATTTCGTCGACACTTAGCGGAGTTTTCCCTGGYTGCAGGGAAACATTTGGCATGCGTTGAAATTGCACATCCTGCCAGCTTTGGGAGTAACAACATCCCTGGGATTCATTTAAACCTATAATATGCGCCTGGTCGCGGATGGCCTGGTAATTTACCAGCACACCATCTTTAATGATATCCCATTTTTTACATTTAACGCCTTCATCATCATAACCTACCGCACCTAAGGAGCCTACCTGTGTTTTATCACCGACAATATTTACGGCCTTGCTTCCGAAGTTAAACTTGCCCGATTTCCATTTATCCAATGTAAGGAAGCTGGTGCCGGCAAAATTAGCCTCGTAACCTAAAACACGGTCAAGTTCGGTTGGGTGGCCAACAGATTCGTGAATAGTTAACCACAAGTGCGATGGGTCAAGTACCAGATCGTATTTGCCCGGCTCTACCGATTTTGCCTTCAGCTTATCGCCAGCCTGTTTGGTTGCAAATTTCATATCCTCAATCATATCATAGCGCTTTTTGTATCGGGTGGTAATGCCCAAAACTTTTTCGCTATCCAACGGATCAAGGTACTCGTAACCCATACCAACCGGTGAGCTTAGGGATCTGCGGGTTTCAAATGATCCGGCTGTTGGATCTATTTTGGTAACATTAAAACTTGGATAAAGCCTGTGCACATCCTGGTCGATATAAGAACCATCCGTTGATGCAAAATACTTTTGCTCATTAACCGCAAACATGATGGAGTTTACAAAATTGGCCCCACCAGCCATAGCCACACCGTTGGCGTTTAATAACAGATCAACCTTTTCTTTAATAGGTACTTCAAAAGCATTCTTTGTTAACGGAGTTTTCCAGCTTACTTCTCCATAGCCTTTTTGTGGAGCAAGCTGTACCGGCGCGCCGCCAATCTTAGCATTTGCCTTTGCTACCGCCACTGCTTTTAAAGCGGTTTTAGCCATGCCTTCTTTGGTTACATCGTTAGTAGCGGCAAAGCCCCAGCATCCGTTTGCAATAACCCGGATGCCTATGCCATACGATTCGGTATTGGCCACGTTGATAACCTTGTTTTCGCGGGTAACCACAAACTGGTTAAGGTAACGGCCAATACGCACATCGGCATACGTTGCCCCGTTTGATTTGGCAGCGTTTAAAGCTACATCTGCAAGTTCTTTTTTGATCTTTACATCAACGCCTTCCAGCGCCTGCGAAGGATCAATCGTTTTACCAAGTGCATTTATACCGGGCAGTACTAACGCACTTGCACCCATGCCCGTTAAATAAATAAAGTCACGTCTTCTCAAAGTATATTCCTCCTTTTTAGTAGTTGTATTCTATAGCTACAGAAACTTAGCCTCTACCCACAAAAACACACAGGCTATTATTAGCAAAACATAAAAATATATTTTACTTACAGCAATAGTGGCTTTTTCATGTATCTGTTTCGTTACATTAGTATTAATCCCGTTTTGAACAGTGTATGCCTTTGTATCAGCTTGCTTTTTCATCGCCCGGATGCTCTTCCATTCGCCACTTTTAAATACATAAAACCAATTTAAAAGCCCGTTAACCTGCTTTGCCGACTGCCAGCCTGGACTTTTAGGCCAATAAGTAGTTTTCCATTGAAAGGGTATCAGATCATTTTGTTGCGGAGCTACTACGGCCTCACCTATTTTAATTGCCGACGGATTTACCGCGCTTTCCACTTGCAACTGAACAGGGTTTGATAGCGAAGGTATTGCCGATAGTACATTCCAGTTTTCGGTTACAGGAGTTTTTCGCGCAGCTTTAATAATCAATAACGACCATAAGTTTGAATAATCAGTTTTATTGCCATTCAGCATCCAGCTAAATGTGTTATTTAAAGGTGTAAATACAAGTTTCCCGGCACCGGCTAATGTACTTCCCGCTAAAATATGACCATGTTCATCGCTTACTAAGGGCTGCGTATTGTTTTGATTATCAAGGTAAATTAAACCAGCACTTAATTTGGCAGATTTTTTGGGGTTACCTTGCAACATAATGGATACCGGCATAGGATCTTTTACAGCTAACCTATCTGAAGGAAAATCACGCTGTAGCCACGAATTTGAACGTAAAGTACTATCGGCCCTAACAATTACGCCCAAACCATTTTGGGTTACTTCGTGCTGCAACGCAACGGTCTCTGCACCACTTAACGTCTTTAATACCGATAGATCGCCTATCATTACATCAAACTTATCAAGCACCGAAGCAGAAAGATGATCGAGCGGAAACTGCTCCAGGTTGATAAACTCTTTGTTGAATTTATTTTTGCTGATAGCAGAACGAACCGCAATAGCATGCCCTTGCCCGGCTAACCAGTTTTTTAAAAACCTGGTTTCAAAATCGGGCGATGCGGTTAGCATCAGCACTTTTAAAGGTTTTGCCGGTTCAATTTGCACAGGGATAATTTCCTTTGCAATAGTATCATCCGCTCCTGCAATTGCCAGTAAATTATAGATATTCCTGCCTACATTTTTAGGAATAGTACTTAGATTAAACCCCGCGGTAGCTTCCGCCCCTATAATCACCGAATCTAACCCGGTACTTAAACCTTTCAATATAAGTTTTATCTTTTTTGCTGATGCATTTTTAAAACTTCCCCGGATAGTTAACTCGTCACCAACCCTTAATTTCTCATCCCAACTGATGGCGGTAATCCCCTCATTAATTGGCTCCGGATTAAATATAACCGGCAAATGACCTAATTGCTGCAGATCTTCTTTATTTAAGCCATTGCCTAAAATACGTAATTGAGTTATATTAGAATCATTGGCTAAGTCATCAGCGCTATTTAGCAAAACAGCCCTGCGAATCTCCTTACCTATGCCTTTATCCAAAGTAAAGAGCCCTCCTTTATTATACCTGCTTAAACTATCCGTTTTGAAGCCATCCGTTAGTAAAATAGCTTCAACCCTATCCCGTCTGTTTATATCAGCCTGGTAAGTTAACGGTAACGCAATGCAAGCCAGCGCAACTATTACTACAATAACCGCTGTAATACGTAGAAATAAACGTGCTTTATTAAAACGGGTATACTCCTTCCATACTGCAAAAACTGCCAGTAAAATGCAAATGACGATAACAATGGTGCTCCAGTTCATTTGCAATTAGCGGTTTAAGCGGTTAAGGTTTTTATAATACTGCTGCGATAAACCCATATCTACAGTGCCTTGTGTTGAAACCGGCGTTTTCTGAACCGGTAACAAGGTTTTTTGAATCGCTCTTTCAACCAAAGCTATATCAAACAATTTAACATTTGCCTGTTTGGATAAAATCCGGCGCATAGCATTTAAGGCTGATAAATAAATGCCGGGCTGTGCCGATGCTCTTAAGCTCAGTTGCTGGTTAGCCATGGCCAATATATGCTCATCGATGCTGCTAATTTGCTGTTTAACTTTTAGCTGCTCCAATATTGCCACAGCTTGTTTCAGGTTTCCAAACTGATCTGTTCCCGGTTTAACATTCTGCTTATATAGCGGTTGGTCAATTTTCGACAGATCGCCACTTAGCCGCTTCTCTAATTTTAGTGGCGGGGGATTGTAGGAAGTTTTGGCTACATACATTCTTGATTTTTGCTGTAAATCCTTTAGTAAGCGTAAAGCCTTGTACTCAAATGGTAGCGCATCCTGTGGTTTATACAGCCGTAGTTGCAGTTCGGCTTTCCACATTTCGGTTAAGGTTGCTTTTAGTTGTTTTTTTAATTCGGGATCAAAAAACTGGGCATCCTCGGCATTATCGTGCTTATCGGTATACTTATCTAATATAACAGCTGCATTCCCGTAGTTGTTAATATCGCCAACAGGATCGTTCTTCTCATCAGCAGGATTGATATCTGATTCAGATTCTTCACCCAGGAACTTTCCATAACGCAGGCGTAATAGCTTTTGATCTACCCCAAGATCATTACTTCTATTGTTAAACTTTTCGGTAGTAATACTATCCTTGTCTTTCAATAGTTTTTCTGTGTCGAGAATGATCTGCCGCTCACTCCTGAAAAATTCGGGCTTTTGATTTACACCGCTAAGCATACCATCCATACTTAACAATTGAGCAGTATCCTGTATAGATACAGTGTACACATCGGTTCCGCTTTGCTGCCTGCGTGTATCTGTTGCCTGTATGTAAAAGTAAAGCTCATCGCCCGGTTCCATATTTAAAGCCGGCAGACTAACCAGTTTTTGGAGGTTGTATTGGGGTTGATGCGCACTGAAAGAAGTTGAAAAATCAAGCTTATACTCTTTAAACTTAACGGCCTCTCCGCTGCCCTTGGCTACGGTAGCGAAAATAAGGGCATTGCTCACACCATAATCGTCATTTATCGACGCATCTATGTTTACTTTTTGCGCCTCACCTGCATCTATGTAGGTATATTGCTTAGGTGACTTTATCCGGATGACCGGCGGCTGATCTGCTATTACCTGCACCTGGTACAGATCGGAAAGCTTCCCATCCACATTAACCTGGTAAAAACCGGGTTTATTAATTTGCCTTTGGGTTTGCCACCGGGTTTTATCGGCGTTTAAACTTTTTAATGCGATAGCCTCTTTATTATTAAACAAAAGCGCTACCTGCTTTACAGCGATATTAGTTGCTATTCTCCAGTTTACGGCCGCACCGTCTTCCACATTTAAAGTGAATTTATCCTGGCTTCGGTTGGGTTTACCAGTATATTCCGGCGGTTTAATCACCACTTCAACTGCAGATATTTGCGGTAATACATTTTCGGGCGTAGCAGCTATTTCTGATGAAGAACCTTTTTCGGTTATGATGCTGTTTGATTTGGCTGATTTGTTTATTAACCAAGCTATCCCCAAAGCGAAAATCATTAACAATGAAGCAAGTTTGATCCGTTTAAAAAACGAATTGTGCCATTGGGGAATATCTTTTAATCGAATTTCAACCTTTTGTAACTGTAAGGTTTCCAGCATGTTCAATTCGCCAGGCGATTTCAAAACCAGTCCGCAGCTTTCTTCAAGTTCGGGATATTGTTGATCAAGAAAGTTGGCTATGGAAGTGGTTTTGGTTGTCCATGATTTATGGATAAATAGTAAAACCAACAGGCTTACTACAAATATAGGCATTATCCAAAGAATTTGTACCCGCAAAGTATAACTTAGTAAAACAAATACGATTAGCGATATTGCGGCAGCAAAAAGCACATCGGCAAGTAGCTGATAACCAATATACCACCTGCGCATCGTGTTTATTTTATTTATGCCTGTTTGGTTAATCATTCTTTAATACCAGCTTATTTTTATGGACCAACCACCTTTCAACAAAGAATACGGCAACCAGTACCAGCCAGAAATAGTGTGACAAGTCTGTGTGCACAGTTACCTTGTTATTATCTACGCTTTTTGCCGACGAAATTATATCCGGCATAATTTGCCGATGATCTATTTTTGCCAGATTATGCTCATTTACCAATTCATTATCAGCATTATATAAAATTAAATTTAATAATAGCTTCGGAAAACTATCACTCCAAACTAAGTCATTCCAGGCGGGATTGAAGCGGGAATAAAGGTGGTATTGGATTGTTTTTTGACTTTGTTCCAGTGTTAAAATTGGGTTGCCATAACCATCAACCCAAATTGATTGACCGCTTAGCGTTTCATTTTTAACCAGCTTATAAATTGCCGGGGCCTCATCATGCTCTGCTAAAGCAAAACTGCTCATGGTTTTAATAGACGAGGATTCGGTACTTATTTTACCTTGTTGATAATTTAATACATACGCCGATTTCTTCAGGGTATTTGCATCGATAGGTTTACCGGACAACCAAAAAATCCAAGCCTGTTTTGCAGGTATCTGCCCAGGGGCACTATATTGCTTAATAACAATTTTACGTTGGGTAAAATTGGCAACCGCCTGTAAGGCAGCATTTAAATATGATGCATCTTTACTGTATTTGTCATTATAAATAGCTATCCGTAAGGTAGTTGTATCAATTGGCGTAAATTTTTTCGGTGCGCTTTTCAGGCTGATAACCGGATTGCCATGATTAACATCCAAAGTAAACGGAGATTTTGGATCACCTTCTGATTGGATAATATAGCTTGTAAAATAAGTACCTGATGGCCTGGTGTTTCCCTCAACAACTTTGACGGAATTATTATTGGTGAACCAGGCACTTTGAATCCAGGTATCCAACGAATCGGCAGGTATATAAATTTGCCAATGGAGGTTGAGTGATACAGACGGTCTGCTGCCGGTAAAGTGTTTTGCCTGGTTTGGGGTGAACAAATAAACCGGAATAGTTGCAGGCAGCTTTTTGTCTAATTTCGCCACCAGATTCCAGTAACTTTCCCCACCGGGTTTACTATCTAACAAACTATGGTTCAGCGCATTATTTAGTTCAAATTTATCGAAGTTTGTATTAAAAAAATGGAATTCAAAACCAATTTTATATAAAGAATCTAAAGAAATATTGAACTTTGTATAGGTTTCTTTCATATTTTCCCTGGGAATGAGTACCCACCCTTTGGCTTTGGTTAAGGCCTGGTAGCGTTGCCAAAAAGGAGCCGCTAACAAAAACGCCAGGACCACCAAAAACAGGCATCGCAAAATAAATAGCAACACATCATTCAGCTTAAAACTCCGGCTGCTCTTTTGCGCTGCCGCGGTTACCAGGGCGATACTCCCAACCTTTAAAGTTTTTCCCGGCCTTATATTCCACAGGTGTATCACTACCGGGATACTTATCGCGGCAATAGCAAACAACCATATGGGATTTAAAAACTGCATTTATAAAATGAGTAATACTTTATAGCTTTATGACCTTATAGCGATGGGTTTAAAACCCATCGCTATAAGGTCATAATTTAAAATTTGCTTTTATTTCGTTGTGTTAAAAAATCGCGCAGGGCTTCGTCCAATGGCTGCGCGGTACTGAGCATCCGGTAATAAACATGCTTACCTAATAATTGCATCCTGATACCCTCTAAATGTGCCTTTAGCTTTTCTTTATACTCAACTTCCTGCTGTGCATTTATTTCGATAGTTTCCCCGGTTTCCAAATCTTCCAGTGTAGCAAATCCTCCAAAATTAAAATCAAGTTCGTTTTGGCCCATCAGGTGAAAAACTACTACCTCATGTTTAAGGGCTGATAATGAATCTAACAATTTACTGATCTCGCCATCCCGCTGATACATATCAGTAATAAACACCAGCAATTCCTTACGACCATCTCCGGCGAATAGTTGCTTATAGTGAATAGCTTGTGTARAAGTACCGGCTGGCTTCACCTGTTGTAAATGATAAAACAGGCGCTGCAAATGCTGCGGATCTGGTTTGGAAGCTAATGAAAACAATCCACCATCCTGGAAGACATATAAACCAACTGAATCACCCTGTAAATTCGACAACCAGGCCAATGACGCAGCCAGGAAACGTGCATAGTCTATTTTTTTGATGCCATTGTCATCATGATTCATGGATGCACTGGCATCTACCAGGAACCTTACCGAAATACTGGTTTCAATTTCTGATTCGCGGATATAATACCTGTCGCTCCGGGCAAACATACGCCAGTCCAGCCAACGCAGATCATCTCCGGGCTGATAACTGCGGTACTGGCTAAATTCCAGTCCGGGCCCTTTCACTTTGCTTTTATTAAAACCATTCATAAAGCCATCAATAACCGTTTTCGCCAGTAATGGCAAATCCTTAATGGTCATTAATACTTTAGGATCAAGCTGCATTTTTTGATTTCGGATATCGGATGTTCGATTTCGGATTTATTAGCCTCACCCAACCCTCTCCAAAGGAGAGGGCTTTAAAAATTTCTTTTGAAGTCTCCCCCTTCAGGGGGAGATTTAGAGGGGGTTCGTTCTTTCCACCACCCTTATCAGCTCCGCCGTAACTTTATCTGATGTTATATTCTCGGCTTCGGCTTTAAAATTCATCAGGATACGGTGCCTTAAAACCGCCGGGGCCATGGCGTGAATATCTTCCATCAAAACCGAATACCTGCCTTTTAACAATGCCCGTGCCTTTGCCGTTAATATCAGTGCCTGCCCTGCCCTTGGGCCTGCGCCCCAGCGCACCCATTCTTTTATATAGTTTACCGTTGTAGTATCGGGGCGCGTAGCGCGGATCAGCTGGCTTACATATTTTACCAGGTCTTCGCTTATGGTTACCTGCCTTACCAAAGCCTGGGCCTGTATAATTTCTTCGGCAGTAATTACAGCTTTAACATCAGCCTTTTTTATACCCGTTGTTCTATTCAACACTTCAAATTCTTCCTGCTCGGTTGGGTAGCCAATTTTTATCAGCAATAAAAAACGGTCTAACTGGGCTTCCGGCAAGGGGTAAGTGCCCGCCTGCTCAATAGGATTTTGAGTTGCAAGAATAAAAAATGGTTTATCTAAGGGGTAAGTTTGCCCGCCATAGGTTACTTCAAACTCCTGCATGGCTTCTAACAAAGCAGCCTGCGTTTTGGGTGGGGTACGGTTAATTTCATCGGCCAGTATAATATTGGCAAACAGCGGTCCTTTATTAAATTTAAAGAAGCGTTTGCCGGTAGCATGGTCTTCTTCCAATATTTCGGTACCTATGATGTCCGTTGGCATCAGATCGGGGGTAAACTGGATCCGCCTGAACGCCAGGTGCAGCGCCTGCGACATGGTTTTTACAATGAGCGTTTTGGCCAGGCCAGGTACACCCTCCAATAAACAATGCCCCCCGGCTAAAAAAGCAACCAGCAGCTCATCCAATATGGCATCCTGCCCTACAATTACCTTTTGTATCTCGCTTTTTAACTGCGGTAACCTGGCAAGCAGAGCTTTTATATTATTTTCGGTCAGTTCCAACTTTTAATACGTATTTAAAGTACTGTCACAATATATTACCCTTTTGAGTAATTACCATTATTTTTTATTAAAAATTAAATAAAGTATCTAAAACTTTACAAGCTAAGCAAACAAAAGTGATTTCAGCATAAAATATTGTACTACTTTTAAGCTTTTTAAACAAAATGGCATTCAGCGGAAAATTTACGTTTACCAGGTTAAGTTACCATTCCGGCGATTGGGATACCGATCAGCGCATGCCATCAAACCTGCTTAACTCTTTGCTGGAGTATACTACCGTCCCCATCGAACAGCAGGAAAAAGTAATCCCACTAAGCAGCGATGATATATTTCAATACCCGTTTTGCTATTTAAGCGGCCATAAACTGGTGCAGTTTGATACAAAGGAAAGGGCCAACTTTAAAAAATATGCAGAGAACGGCGGTTTCATATTTGTTGATGATTGCAACCATGATATTGACGGGCTGTTTGCCAAATCATTCGAGGCGCAAATGGCCGCCCTCTTCGGCCCCGCAGCGTTGAAAAAGATCCCCAATAACCATAAAATATATCACTCCTTCTTCTCTTTTGACAAAGGTCCGCCTACAACAAGCTTTGAGCTTAACGGCTGGGGCGATGACCTTGTGCACGATTATCTTAAAGCTATTGAAATTAATAGTCGTATAGCCGTTTTATACAGCAGTAAAGATTATGGCTGCGAATGGGATTATGATTTCAGGAACAAACGCTTCCTGGCAGAAGATAATACCAAATTCGGGGTGAATATTATTATGTATGCGCTGAATTATTGATACTTATAACCTGCTAAAACTAATGTTGTAAGGAAAATTGGCCGATAATTACCCACTTATTATTTTGAGCCGCAGATGTAATAAATAAATTATATTTTTTATCCTGCATAAAATTCAAACTTGACTCATTATATTTAGGACTTAATACTGACTGACCTTGAAAAGAAAAGATTTCCTATACCTCACCGGAATGGGCATTAGTGCATCCATGCTTAGCAGGATCCCCGTTTTCGGTTCGCCCGTTTTACCCGGACAGGATCTGAGCCCGGTAGACGTGGCATTGAAAAAACGAATGGCTGATGTGGCATTAAATGCGGCCCGATCTAAGGGTGCAACTTATACCGATGTACGCATAGGCCGGTACCTTAACCAGTTTGTAGTTACCCGCGAAAACAAAGTAGAAAATATAGTTGATACCCAATCATACGGAATGGGGATTCGCGTTATTGCCAACGGTTGCTGGGGCTTTGCCGCTACAGACAAGCTGGATAATGACAGCATAGCCAAAGCTACCGAGCTTGCTGTAGCTATAGCTAAGGAGAATGCCCGCATCCAAACGGACCCGGTGCAATTGATAGCCCAAAAAGGCCAGGGAGAAGTAAGTTGGAAAACGCCAATAGAACGCAATGCTTTTGAGGTGCCCATGAAGGAGAAAACCGACCTGCTGCTTTCTGTAAATGACGCAGCCATGAAAGGCGGCGCCAATTACGTAAACTCCATCCTATTTTTGGTTAATGAGCAAAAATACTTTGCCTCTACAGATGGTTCCTACATCGATCAGGACATCCACAGGATCTGGCCAACTTTCGCGGTTACCAAAATAGATTCAAAAACCGGCAAGTTTGAAACCCGCCAGGCGTTAAGCGCACCGCGCGGTATGGGGTATGAGTATTTGATCCCACGCGAGAGCGATAAGATAAAAGGTGTAACCACCTTATACCGTGATCGCTATGATATGATTGAGGATGCACGGGCGGCTGCTACCCAGGCAGAGCAGAAATTGAAAGCAAAATCGGTTGAGGCCGGGAAGTATGATTTGGTGCTTGACCCAAGCCACTTATGGTTAACTATCCACGAATCTGTTGGTCACCCTACCGAGCTCGACCGCGTTTTAGGTTACGAGGCCAACTTTGCAGGTACAAGTTTTCTTACTTTAGATAAATGGCAATCGGGCAAGTTCAATTTCGGCAGTAAAAATGTAAATATTGTTGCCGATAAAACACAACCCGGCTCACTGGGAGCTGTTGGTTATGATGATGAAGGTGTTGAGGCCAAAAAATGGGATGTGATCAAAGATGGCACCCTTGTAAACTACCAGGCCATTCGCGACCAGGCGCATATTATCGGTTTAAAAGAATCGCAGGGATGCTGCTACTCCCAAAGCTGGCAGGATGTACAGTTTCAGCGTATGCCCAATATCTCTTTGCAGCCGGGTAAAACCCCAATGGGTTTAAATGATATGATCAAAAATGTAGAAAAAGGTATTTACATTATTGGCGACAGCTCTTTCTCCATCGATCAACAGCGCTACAACTTCCAGTTTAGCGGCCAGCTTTATTTCGAGATTAAGAACGGTAAAATAGCAGGGATGTTGAATGATGTAGCCTATCAATCAAACACGCAGGAGTTCTGGAATTCATGCGCGGCGGTTTGCGATCAGAAGGATTACCGTTTAGGCGGATCTTTCTTTGATGGTAAGGGTCAGCCTATGCAGGCCAGCGCCGTATCTCATGGTTCATCAACTGCCCTGTTCAAAGGGGTTAACGTTATTAACACAGCAAGAAAAATTTAAAATACTATGGCCATATTAAGTGAAGATGAATGCCGCGCAATATTAAAAAAAGCGCTCAGCTACTCTAAAGCCAATGAATGTGAAATTAATTTTGGCGGATCAGACTCCGGCAATATCAGATATGCCCGCAATACCGTTTCTACCAGCGGTGCCCTTAGTCAAACCAGTATGGTTATCTCATCGGCATTTGGTAAAAAACTGGGGGTGGTTACCACTAATGAATATGATGATGCCTCGGTTGAAAAAGCTGTACGCCTGTCAGAAGAACTGGCACAGCTGGCACCTGAAAACCCCGAGTTTGTATCCTTTTTAGGGCCGCAAACTTATGCGCCACGTTCAAAAACCTTTGTGCCCGAAACAGCTGCCGTTACCCCGGCTCAGCGTACCGATATGGTTGATGCGAGCCTAAAAATAGCCAAAGACAATAAATTGATAGCTGCCGGTTTTTTACAGAACAGTGCAGGCTTTAATTCTATGATGAATTCGCACGGGCTTTTTGCTTACAATACATCAACTGATATCAATTTCTCGGTAACACTGCGTTCTGAGGACGGTACCGGATCTGGCTATTCAACCAAAGGGTATAATGATGTAAGTAAACTTGATACGCTGGCATCCACCAAAATAGCAGCTCAAAAAGCTGCAGGTTCAAAAGGTGCCAAGGCTATTGAACCGGGTAAATATACCGTTATACTGGAGCCGGCTGCAGGCATAGTGTTGCTTGAGCAATTATATGGTGGCCTGGACGCCCGCAGTGCCGATGAAGGCCGAAGCTTTTTAAGCAAACCTGGTGGCAAAACAAAGCTTGGCGAAAAAATGGTTGATGAAAGAGTGAATATCTATTCAGATCCATCTCACCCCGATCTACCTACCAGCAGCTGGACCGGCGATGGGAGGCCGCAGGAGAAGATCACCTGGATAGAGAAAGGTGTTGTTAAAAATCTGAATTACTCTCGTTACTGGGCTCAAAAACAGGGCGTAAAAGCAACCCCGTCGCCTGATAGCATCATTATGGATGGCGGTAGCGCTACGCTGGAAGAATTAATTAAAGGGACCGAAAAAGGAATATTGGTAACCCGGTTATGGTATATCCGCCCGGTTGACCCGCAAACGTTGCTGTATACCGGCCTTACCCGTGATGGTACTTTTTATATTGAAAACGGCCAGATCAAATTCGCGATAAAAAACCTGAGGTTTAACGAAAGCCCGGTTATTATGCTGAATAACCTGGATGCATTGGGAAAACCGGAGCGTACAGTAAGCGGGGAATCCACCCAAAACGCAATGATACCACCAATGCGGATCCGTGATTTTACTTTTACTTCGCTATCCGATGCGGTTTAAATAATTTCTTAATAAACAACAAAAGCCCGGATTTTAAAGTTCGGGCTTTTGTTGTTTAATTTACTTTGCCATCTTTTATATAAAGCACAATAGCTTTAATCAATTTGAGCTTTTTAATCAAACATAATTTTCTATTAACGTTTAATGAGAAGAAAAGACGACATTCTTTGGAAAGGGATACTTGAAGATGTTTTTGACGATTTTTTGCGGTTTGTAAATCCCGAAGCCGATACCGTATTTGACCTTGACCGGGGTTTTGAATTCCTGGATAAAGAATTAGAGCAGGTCTTCCCGCCCGAAAATGATGAATATTCGCCAAGAGTTATCGATAAGCTGGTTAAAGTATTTACCAAAACAGGCAAAGAGGAATGGATTTTGGTACATGTGGAAGTGCAGGCCCAATATCAAAAAGATTTTGCCAGTCGCATGTACACCTATTTTTACAGGATACTGGATAAATATCAAAAACCCATAGTAGCTTACGCCATATTTACCGAAGCCAGTGCAAAAGAACGGCCGGACCATTTTGCGATAGACTTTATGGGTACCAGTTTGCGTTATACGTTTAATACCTACAAAATAACCAGCCAAAGCGATGAAGCGCTTCAAGCAAGCGACAACCCGTTTGCGTTGGTTGTGCTTACAGCAAAGGCCGCGCTTACCGGTAAAGAGGTAAAAAGCAGTATGGAACGTGATGTGTTGCTATTGAACTTAAAACTTAACCTCACCAGGTTATTGTTGGCCAAGAAGATAGCGAAGGAAAAAATAAGGGTGCTGATGAATTTTTTAAGGTATTATATACGCTTTGAAAATCAGGAGATAAACACTAAATTTGAACAACAGGTAGAAATTTTAACAGAAAGGAGCACCACCATGGGTATCGAAGAACTTTTATTAGACAGAGCTGAAAAAAAAGGTGAGAAGAAAGGCGAGAAAAAAGGTGAGAAAAAAGTCAAAAAAGATATTGCCCGCGAAATGAAAAAAAATGGTTTGCCTGTTGCTCAGATCGAAAAATTCACCCGGCTTTCGGCTGAGGAAATAGAAAAACTTTAAGCAGCTTAAACATTAAACTACTACTATCTTCCCCAATGAGAATTTATTAGTCGTAATAATGCATGTACATATTTCATTTAACTTCTAAATACCCGAAGTTCCCGAAGCCAAAATATTAGAACACGGCTTAAACCTGCAGTACTTTTATTATAAGCCGAAGGGTGTTAATTCCAGTCGTAATTTGGCGCCGTAACACCTTTACCATAAACTTTCGCACCAATTCACAACCCAGTAAATTTATCCTACCAAAACCTTACGTAAATTGCTGATAAGAATAACAGGATCACTGCGATAAGTACTACCGATGATGCCTTCAGTTTAAACATACTTTTATCAACCTGGATAGCTTTTGCACTCACTATTGGCCCGGCTAAGCTTGTTGCAACCATCACGATGAATGTGGTAAGGAACGACCAGCTAAGTGATATGAAAAAAGGTATTTCGAATTGCCCGGATGCATTTTGAAATGCCGTGTAAAGCCAGGTCTCGGGCCCGAAAATTTTAACGGCAAACTGGTTAAAAAATATCGATGCTGCAAAGCCCGTTAATATGCCGACGATGGCGGCCTCCCCTGTTGTACGTTTCCAGAACATGCCTAACAGGAATGTAGCTAAAACCCCGGGACTTACAAAGCTGGAATATTTTTGAACAAAAGTATAGCCCCCTTCACCGCTGATACCCAGCATATCATTCCAGGTAAAGGCTACGGCTACAACCAAACTCACAACTATGGCAAGCCGGCCTACCCAAACCATATTACGCTCGGTGGCTTTGGTGCTCATGTAGTTTTTGTAAACATCGAGCGTAAAAATGGTGGCAATACTATTTACCTTACCGGCTATAGATGCTACTATGGCCGCCGTTAATACCGCCAACGACAAACCCTTCAGTCCCGAAGGTAAAAAGGATAGTATAGCCGAATAAGCGCCATCCTTGCTACCATTGATCAGCATTGGTAGATGGCCGTGCTTGTATAAAACAAAGGCAACTATACCCGGCAGCATCACAATAACCGGCATCAGTATCTTTAGCAAACTGGCAAACAGGATACCTGTACGTGCAGTATGCAGATTTGCACCCAGCGCACGCTGCGTGATATATTGGTTACATCCCCAGTAATTAAGGTTGCTGATCCATTGCCCGCCGGCATACATAGCAAAGCCTGGCAGGATCAAATATTTACTTACAGTTTCTATTGATGAACCATGTGCAGGTTTTTTAAAGATGAGGTGAAAATGATCGGGAGAATCTTTCAGGATTAGTTTTAAGCCGGTAAGCGCGTTTTGCCCGAAACCAAATTTATCGCTCACAATAGTAAGCGAAAGGTAAGTAATGGCAAGCCCGCCGATGATGAGCACAGCAACCTGTACAACATCGGTATAACCTACCACCTGCATCCCTCCCAGGGCAATAACGACACCAAATATGGCTAAGCCGATCATAATCTCGTGCAGGTACTGCCCGCCCAGCAAGCTATTAATAGCCAGGGCACCTAAGTACAAAATGGCCGTAAGGTTAACAAAAACGTATAAGAATAACCAGAATATCGACATTACCAAAGCCACACCGCTGTTATACCTGTCTTTAAGAAATTGCGGCATAGTGTATATTTTATTTTTGAGATACACCGGCATAAAAAACACCGCTACAATAATAAGCGCGGCGGCCCCTACCCATTCGTAAACAGCTACAGCTATCCCGGCAAAAAAACCGTCGCCGCTCATCCCTATAAATTGCTCGGCAGAGATGTTGGATGCGATGATAGATGCACCAATGGCCCACCAGGTAAGGGTACCCTCGGCCAGGAAAAAGCTGTGCGAACTGGAATTGGTTTCGTTTTTTTTGCTGCGGTAAACCAGGTACCCGTAAACCGATACCAATATAAAATATACAAAGAATACGATAAGATCGCCTATGGAAATGTGATTCAGCATGTTTGTTGTTTGCAACCGGGATTTAGGTTAGGCCTGGTTGATTTTTCAAATCTATAAAATAAAACGGATTGGCAATGTTTTGCATCGCATTAAATGTCAGCAATACAGCTCTATATGTTTCAACGAAACACCTGAAACATCCATATGTAAAAATAAACAGACCGTCGTTGCAAAGCACGAAGCAGAGAGTCCCATCCAACTCTCCCCGGAAGGGAGAGATTAAAAAAAAACGAAGGTCAAAAAGTCTCCCCGCCAACCGGCGGGGGGAGATTTAGAGGGGCTATTTGCTTCAGCTACTTAAAACTTTAACGTTGATGGCAGGTATTTGGCCACCAGGTCTTCGTAGTAAGGGCGCAGTTCGGTCCAGTTTGGAGGTACTGGGCTTTTACTGTACAGATCATATGGATTAAACTGGTTCACTGCCTTAAACAACTGGTGGTCATGCGCGGTCATCAGGTGACTATACGCGTTCTCCCGGTGTTGCGGGTAAAAGGAATGATAACGCAGCATATACAAAGCTTGCTCGGGCAGATAAGGCTTCATCATGTGGTAAATATATTCATCGTGGCCCCAGGTCATGTGCACATTATCTAAACCACAATTGGGCTCATAAATACCGTATTTAGTATTATATCGCGGATCATGGTGATCCTTGTTATCCTTAAAATATTCTGAGAATATGATCTTATCAGAAAAAGCGCAGCCTACGGGATAACTATCGCCCACTACAGCCCATTGTGGTTCCCCAAACAGGCACAATACTTTTCCAAGATCATGGAATAAACCGGTTAGTACCATCCAGTCTGGCCGTCCATCGGCACGGATGGCTTCTGATGTTTGCAGCAGGTGCTGTAACTGGTCAAGATCGGTATCGGGATCGGAGTCATCAACCAGTTGATTCAGAAAATCAAAGGCATCCCAAACCGACATTTCTTTTTTGTCAAACTTTAGGTACTGCTCCTTTTTTTGTAGCACAAAATCATAGGTTTGATTGATATGCTGTAAGCGGTAAAACTCCCTTACGGTATCTTTTAAATTGGCTTCGTAATTGCGATAAGCTTCTGTATCGCGCCCGGCGGCAATAGAATCAGCATCGGGATAACGATCTAAAATATCATCTTCCCATTCATCAATTGAACTTAAAGGGCCCTGGTTTGGTGTTTCGCTTAGCTTGCTCATAATGTTGTAATTTAAAAGGAAATGCAATTGGTAAACAATCCCTTGCGACTGTGTTATCCAAATTTCTTTATTTAAAACATCACATTTATTAAAAACGGTTAATTTATTTGCTTAAACGTTTAACTAAATTAGCACTGTTTTCCATCTCAAATAATCTAAATTAGCACCCATGGCCGATGATTTTAAAAGTGATAAAGTAAATATGAAGGCACTTGCCAAAGTGTTAAACGTATCTATCGCTACGGTATCCAAAGCCCTGAGAGATAGCCATGATATTGGCCCCGAAACCAAATTGAAGGTAATTGAGGCAGCCCGTAAACTACACTACGTACCAAATCCGTATGCCAGCAGCCTCCGTAAAAAAGCCAGCAACACCATTGCCATCATTATCCCCGAAATTGCCGATAGCTTTTTTAGCCAGGCTATTAACGGCATAGAAAGCGTTGTAGCTGTAAAAAAATACCATACATTAATTTACCTTACCCATGATAGTTATGAACGTGAGGCCTATATGTTTGGCGAACTGGCCAGCGGGCGGGTTGATGGCGTGATAATGTCTGTTGCCAGCAACACAGAGGATACTGCGCATATTAAAACCCTACAGGAAGCCGGCATCCCAATTGTGTTTTTCGACAGGGTTTTTGACGATATTAAATCTGTAAAAATCACTACCGACGATTTAAACAGCGCGTACACAGCCACAAACCATTTATTGGATGCCGGGTGTAAAAATATTTCGCTGGTTACTATAAAAGGATATCCCTCTATCCTATCAGCCCGGGAAGAGGGATATCGAAAAGCATTATCAGAACGTGGTATCGACCCGGAAAAATCAAGTGTGGTTACCTGCTCCAATAAATACAACAACGAAAACATTGAAGTCATCAAAGATCACATAACCCGCGTAAAACCCGATGGTGTTATTGCAACAGTGGAGCATTTAGCCACCTCGATATACCTGGCCTGTGATGAAATGAAGCTTAACATCCCGCGGGACGTTAAAGTGGCTTGCTTTACCAACCAGATCACCGCCCCTATTTTGAACCCGCCGCTTACCACTATTCTGCAACCGGCCTATGATATGGGTAAGCAAGCGGCTCAACTGTTGTTTGATCATTTATCGGGCAAGTACGTTGAAACGGGTAAGGAAATAGTTTTGCCATCGCAGTTGGTAGTGAGGGCATCAACTTCGCTTTAATACCAATCCTTAAGAGTTTCTTAATCAATCTTTCTGTGGTATATTCGTCATTTTAAACGCCAGCGTACCTCCATGGCTAATCTGCTCATGGGATATCATATGATTTTTGATAGGCTGACCATCAAACGTAACTTCTTTTACGTATTTGTTTTGTGCCGATAGATCTGTGGCTTTAATAACAAGCTTATTGCCGTTTTGCAGGTTTAACGCTATATAAGGGAACTGCGGTGCGCCGATGCTATACATACCTGATGCCGGAGTAACCGGGTAAAAACCCATCACACTAAAAATATACCAGGCTGATGTTTGTCCGCAGTCGTCATTTCCATTAATGCCCGCCGGTGCATTCCTGAAATTTTGCCAACCGGTATGCTGCCTTACCAGTTCCTGGGCCTTCCAGGGCATACCGCAGTAATTAAACAGATAAATATAGTGATGCCCCGGCTCATTATCGGCCCTGTAATGGCCATCATTAAAGTTATGGATAAGTTTATCGGCAAAAGGTTTTTCGCCGCCCATAAGGGTTATCATGCCCGGTATATCATGCATGGCGCCAAAGGTGTAGGTCCATTTTGTACCTTCGGTAAAGCCGCTGTCCGGCTTTGCCGACCATTGTCCGTTTGAATTACGGGGCGCCATAAAACCGGTGGAAGCGTTATACACATTCTTATAATTTTCGCTCCAGGTTATTAATTGTTTATAATCATCTGTTTTTCCTAAAGCTTTAGCCAGCTGGGCTACACAATAATCATCAATGCCATATTCAATAGTGCGCGAAACAGATTCTTTCACCTTATCAACCGGGATAAAACCCAATTTATGGTAGTAAGTAAGTCCTCCCCTTGCTTCAAAGCTTGTCCACAGGTCGCGATCGCCCCATTTCTTTTGGGTATCGCCATCGGGGGTTTCAAAAGCATCTTTATGCAAAGCTTCATAAGCTAATTTGGTGCTATAGCCACGGAAACCTTTTACATAGGCATCAGCCACCACAGCATCGGCATGGGTGCCTATCATAATATTAGTATAGGTTGGGTTGGGCCACATGGGCATCCAGCCGCCTTCCTGGTACATCTGCAATAATGATTTCACCATCCCGTTTACACGCTCGGGCTGAGTTAATATCAGCAATGGATGCAAAGCACGAAAGGTATCCCAAAGGGAATAATCGTTATATGAAACGCCATGGTGAACTTTATCGTCAAAGGCGCTGTAATACCTGCCATATTCAGAAAACTGCCTTGGGAATAAAAGCGTATGGTAAAGGGCAGTATAAAAAATAGTTTTTTGTTCGTTGGTTATACCATTTACCTGTACCACTTTTAGTTGCTGCTGCCAGTTATCGCGGGTATCCTTAACTACCTTATCAAAATCCCAATCCGGAATTTCTTTCTTAAGGTTATTACGCGCCTGGTCAATACTGATAAAAGAAGTAGCTATGGCAACTTTTATCACCGTATTGGTAATGGTTTTAAAAGAAATAAAAGCACCCATGCGGGTTCCATACTGCTCTTTACTGCCTTTCTTTATGATACTTTTATCCCACGTACCATATTTACGAATCTGTTTATCAAATTTGATAATAAAGTACCCTTTAAAGTTTTTAAGCTCGGGCCCGATTTGGGATGATTGCCTGTCGGGATTATAGCCGGTTATTTCGTTATTGATGGTATCCACATACACGTAGCCCTTTAATTTTTTCAACCTGGGTTTATAATCATTAGCCCAATCGGCAAGTTCGGGATTAAGGTTAATACCCTGGATTATTAAGTGAGCCTTTTCGGCAGCAGGAAAGGTAAAACGGAACATTCCACAGGTATTGGCGCCTGCAATTTCGGCTTTGATCTTTTTGTTACCATCGGCCTTTAACTTTACCGAATAGTAGTATGGTTTGGTAATTTCGTCTTTATGATCATATGATAATTTACGTTCTTTGGGTAAAACACGCAGGCTACCTGTTTGCGGCATAATGGATACATAGCCATAATCGCCCATCCAAACGGTGGGTTGATGTGTGGCCAGCAAACCAATTACCGATTTGTCTTCATATTGATAGCACATGCGGCCCATTTTACTTTCGCCCGTTTGGGCAACAAAATTAGTCATGGCAAAAGGTACGTTTACACAGGGCATTGTGCCGCCGCCATCCAAACCTTTGGCAAAGCCGGTAATAGCGGTACCTATTAACGGATTTACAAAATCCACCTCATCTTTTTGAGTTTTTGATGTAGTTTTTTGCGCGTTAACTGTTATACAAAACAGCATAAATAACATTAACAGATAAATGCTTTGGGGGAATTTCATGTAGAACGTAGATATCATATCAATAGAATGTGGTTACACCTATTTAGGTTTCAGGAACAAATCTCTAATTTTTAATTCCATAAACCCCGATTTTAAAATAAAGTTTTAAAGAGATTGACTTATATCATGAACTGCACATAAACACAAAAACCGGCCTGGTACATAATTACATACCACACTGTCTTGATTTTTAGGAGGTTATGACTCAACCTCAAATCTTAACTTTCTTTTCCCCTGCATCTACTCCTTTTATAAACTTAATCAGTCCGTTCATATAAGTTTGCTGATCATCATATAAACTCATGTGGCTGCCATTTACACAGTACAGGTAACTGCCATTTTGAACTTTGCCGGCTATCATTTCCATATGTTTAGGATCCATGGTATCGTATTGACCACCAATACTCAGCATCGGAACGGCGATTTTGGGCAAATCGGCCACACGATCCCAGTTTAACAATTTACCGGCTACGCCAAATTCACTTGGCCCCTGCATGGTTACATATAGCGATTCGTTCAATTTACCTAAGGAGCGGTTCAAGGGCTCGGGCCATTGATCAAGCGGGATGCGGCAGATATGTTTGGCATAAAAGTTTGGCATCAGCAATTGCATATATTCAGGATTTTTAAAATCGCCCTTAGCTTCAATAGCCCGGATGCGTGCTAAAACTTTAGGATCAAATTGTTTGGCCAGTACATCATTGGCATATTTGCCATAATCGGGAATGCTCATCATCATATTTGATATTATGAGCCCTTTTAAATGCTGCTGATACTTTTGGGCATACTCCATAGCCAGAATGCCGCCCCATGAATGGCCCAGCAGGTAAAAATTGCTGCTATCCAGCTTTAAAGCCTGGCGCACCTGCTCTACCTCTTCTACATAGCGGGGCAGGCTCCACATAGCTGTATCTTTAGGGTTATCGGAGTTACCGCAACCCAGTTGGTCATAATAAATCAGCTCAATACCTTCGGCGGGTAAAAAGCTTTCCATACATTCAAAATACTCGTGCGTAGCACCCGGACCGCCGTTTAACAACAGCAGTTTAATTTTAGGATTATTGCCTATCTTTTTTGTCCATATGTGAAATTTACCTTTGGGTGTATTGATTGTAACCACCTGTACGCCGCCGTTTTTTACATCGGCTGTGGTATCATGGAAATAGCTGCTTAAGCTAATGCCACCTTGCTGTGGGGCATCGGGTTGTTTGCAGGCACATAGCCAGGTAAAAGCTATGAGCGTAATGGCTTTAAGATAATTTTTTATCATAAAAGTTTCGATTATGTTATAATCTAAAACTAAAGATAAATTTTAAAAGGCCAATAAAAAAGAAAAAGCCGCCATTAAAAAGGCAGCTTTTTTGTTGTTTTAAATTATGGTTTCAATTTAACTATTGAAACGTTTTAAGCTTTTTGCTTTCTGCTTTTAGCTTCATAAGGTTATTCCAAAAACTTCTTTTTAAGCTTTTTAATATCCGTATCACTTAAGCCTATCTGCGTTTTAAGGTAGTTATCCACAGAACCGTATTGTTTTTTTATTGCCGTAAATGTTGCATCCAGGTATTTGGGTTTAGCCAGCATCATATCGTTGGCTACATTTTTATCAACATGCATAGCCATTACCATACCTGTGGTCGTCTTTTTATTTTCGGTTGCGCGATAGTAGTTTGTGGCTTCATAATCTTTAAGGATAGTATCATAAGGTACGCCCAGGCTGTAAAGCAGCAATGCCGCGCCTATCCCGGTACGATCTTTACCTGCGGTACAATGGAAAACCAAGCCTTCGCCGGCTGGTAAATCCATCAGCTTAGCAAAAAAAGGTTTGTAGCGGGCAGCTAAAGAATCGGTTTTGCTATAAAAATCAACCATCAATGAATCGCCTCCGTTGCCTTTAAGATAGACGATACCTTTCATCCACTCCGTTAAATTGTTGCTGCCGGCGGGGGCCAAAATATAATTAGTCCCCGGGCTGATACGGTCTGGCGCCTGAGCCGATTCTTTATGACCACGCAGGTCGACATCATAGGTTATTTTTTTGGCCTTTAACACAGCCAGGTCGGCATCGGTTAATTTGCTGATATCTGCGCTGCGATATATTTCGCCCCACTTTACATGATGTCCATCGGTTGTTGTGTAACCACCCAGATCTCGGAAATTTACGGCTCCCTGCAGTTCAACTTTACGCTTTGCACTATCGGCAATCTGCGCGTTAACGCCCGTAGCAATACATGCAGCTATCAGCAATAATTGTAGTTTTTTCATATCCGTTTTAATGTAAAAAACAGGGCACTTATTGCTAAGCCCCTGTTTATGTATATGTTAGTTAGGTTAATTTATTTGGTTAACCATGTATCCTTGGTTACATCATCAGTACCACCAAACTGAGATGCAACTGCAGCCTGGTTGTTTGATGCATTATAAGTGATTTCATTTTGCGGGTATAAAAATCTACGTGGTATTAAATTACCTGTAGTTCCAATACCTGGGCCACCTTGCGCAAAAGCCGGGATGCCGGTTCTGCGGTAATTATAGTAAGCTTCCCATCCTGAGTTGTTATTTAATGCAACGTATTTTTGCGACAGGATTTGTGCAAGACCGTCGACATTATCACCTTTGTAAGCAACATTTGCTAAAAAGGTAGTAACATCGGCAGCCACTGTGCCCCAAACAGCTCCCTGTGCATTAGAACCAACTTTTACAGGATAATTGATAGTTAATACCTTGCCGTTAGTAATGCCATATAAACCAAGCGAAGCATTAATGCCGTTGGCATACCATGTTGCAGCTGTACCGCTTACCCATCCCCTGTTTATAGCTTCGGCTATGTTAAAGCACATTTCGGGATAACCGATAAATACAAACGGCTCCTGTGTTAAACCTGTTTTGTCAGTATAATAACGACTGTAATTTGAAAAGGAATAAGCATTGTTTGTATTATCCGGCCCGGCTGAAGCTTTAGATAAAAGATCGGATTGTGTTATATTCGGATCAGAACCTACATAGGCAGAAAAATCGCCAAGAGATTTGCCCAAAGTAATTTGCTGAGGAGCCGGACTGGCAACAACAAATGTTCTTGGATCCTTTGTTGCCGTGGTAATATTAAGATAAGTTATACCAACATTGGCAAAGTTATTATATGGGTTAAAGCCCAATGAAAACAATGAGTAAGGGTTTGTTGCCGTATTGAATTTATAAACCAGGTTATCGGTATTTCCGGTCATGACAGGATACTGAGCTGGATTATTGATAATACTTGCAAATTGTGTTGCAATACTTAAATCAGGGTTATCAGCAGCACGTTTACTTAAACTGATTAAAACCCTTAACCTGTATGAGTTGATCACTTTTTGCCATTGCTGATTTGTTAAACCAAAAATATCACCGGTTGTGCTCAACAAAGCTGTTGGAGATATTTTATAGGTAGGGTTAGGAGATGTATATAAACTATTGATAGTATTATTGGCACTATCAAGCAGCAATAAACATTGCTTGTAAACATCGTGCTGTGTATCATATTTAGGTGTTAAATTGGTAGTACTGCCGTTTACACTTGAAAACGGAATATCACCTACCCTTTGCGTTAACCACACACCTGCATAAGCTTTAAAAAACTGGCCTATAGCATAGTAAACATTTGTTTTACTATTTAGCTGAGCTACTGATTGTTTTTGCAATGCAAGGGCATATTTAAAAATGTCGTAGCTATCAATAGTATTGGTAAAACCTGTGCTGTAGTTATTGGTACCACGGTAGTAAGCATAGTTGGCAATATCATACTGATCATACTTATTGGCTTCACCAAAAGGCAATTCTGTAGGTTTAATAAGCGTGGCAGTAAGGTGATTCAATAATAAAGGAAGCGGAACCAATGATCCTGAATTCGCTACGTTAGGGTTATCAACCAGGTCGCCTTTCTGGCAACCGGTGATAGATACCAGGCCTGTGATAACAACGAAGGCCGTGGTAATTATTGATTTTATTTTCATAAAAATATCTTTTTCTTTATCGGGTGAATTGATTAGAAACTTGCATTAATGTTGAATCCGTAACGGCGGGCGGTCTGGCTTTGAAGATCAACGCTGCCTGCACCACCTATTAATGATCTGTCTGAAGCGTTGTAACCGGCTGCATATTGGTCAAGGTCGATATCCTTACGGGCTGCAAAGTATAATAAGTTACGGCCTACCAATGAGAATGAAGCTTTTTTAATAAACGAGCCTCTAAGCCATTTTGCGGGGAAATTATAACCTAATGTTACTTCACGTAACTTCGCAAATGAACGGTTGATCATGTAATACTCGTCGAAACTACCGGCTATCCCGCTTGAAACGTAACTTTGAACCGTTGTAGGTACATCATTTGGTGCAAAGGTTAATTCACTCATATTGGTGATCTGTCCATTTGCAAATTTGGGAGTTCCGCTAACAAGCTTTACGCCTTCACCAATATATGATCCTTTACCATCATTCCCTGTTTTACCGGTTGCTTTAACCGAATTCCAATCTGCTAAACGGGCAACTCCAAAAGCACCGCTCGCGGTTTCAAGGGATGTGCCGCCGTTATTTGCCTGATAGTAGGTTCTATCGTAAATTTTGCCGCCTATCCTGCCGTCAAACTGGAAACTAAACGTAACATTTTTATAGCTGAAACGGTTGGTTATACCCAATGAAAAATCGGGGTTAGCATAGCCAAGTAAACCATTTTGCTTTACACCACCGCCGGCGCCTAAAGGCAAGCCACCACTGTTTACTATATTTCCCTGGCCATCTCTAACAAATTTAGTCCCGTATATGGCATCTAATCTGTCACCAACCTTGTAAACATGGCCGTTTTGTAATAATTGTTCATCACCGTAAATTGACTTCAACGTTTCTTTATAAGTTGAGTAGTTTACGTTAACATCCCAGTTAAGCCCATTGGCGCTTCTTAAAGGCGAGCCATTCAATTGAATTTCAAAACCTTTTTTAACTGTGGTAACACCATTTACGATTTGAGATGTAAATGTTGTTGATGGTGCTACAGGTAATTGAAAAATGTTAGGACCATTTGTTGTGTAGAATGCCGTTGCATCCAATCCTAACCTGTTCTGTAAAAACTTCAGGTCGATACCGCCTTCATATGATTTTACATCGTATGGTTTAAGGCTTGAATTTGCAATGGTATTGGAAAGTGTTACAGATGGTGTACTGTTGTAAATTGTTGACGGTGAAACCGGGCTTGAGTTTTGATAAGTTGGCCCGTTATAAGGAGTGGTTAGTTCCGTTCCGTATCCAAGCAAAGTTCCTGTTGATATGCCCGTTACCGCCTGGTAGGCAGAGCCTATGCTTGTAGCAGTTAAACCACCCTTAACATCGGCAAATGATGCGCGAAGCTTAAAGAATGATACTGCTTCCGGTAAGGTAACATAATCAGAAACAACCGTGCTTAATGATACTGAAGGATAGAAATAAGTATCATTGCCTTTTGATAAGGTAGATAATTTATCAACGCGGCCGGTTGTATTTAAGTTGATGTAATTTTTATAACCTACATCAAACGAATAATAACCGCTATAAACCTGCATTTTCGAATCGAAATTATAGTTTAATCCTTGATTTATAGAGTTGTTTAAATTATACACATTAGGAATAGACAAGTCTTTTGTACTTCCCCAGAATGAACGATAAGTAAACGAGCGTTCGCTTGCCCCTAATAGTCCGCCTATATTCCAGCCTTTAAAGTTTTTGTTATAGGTTAAATTAAGGTCGGTATTGTTTTCTAATGATCTTCTTTGATCCCGTCTGTAATCACCATACCAGCCGGCGTACCACCATGTTGTATATTGATTTAGGTTGGCTGAAGCGGGAACCTGTTCTGTATTTAACTCATCATAGGTATCCAATTGCGTTCGCAGGCTCAGGTTCAAATCATTAGTAAACTTATAAGTTACTTTTAATGAACCATATACATCCGTTTTATCACGACTGCGCAACCATTTTTTTGCAATAAACCAGGGACTGTTTAAACGCCCGTACTCCTGCGCGTATTGAACCAGATCCTGAACTCCTTGCGGGCCTTTGTAAATATCTTTCAGATCATTAACGTCATAATCTGCAGAGCCATAAACCTTAAACATATATGAGTAGCTATTGGGGCCATAGCTAACATCTGGTATATTTGGCGAGTACTGTATGTTTGTATTTACGTTGCCTTCAACCCTTAATTTTGGGGTTACATCATAAGCTGCACTAAGGTTAAAGTTGTCAAGGTTTAATTTGGTATTAGGAAACAAACCACCGGCATAAGTATGTGTATATGACATCCTTACATCGTAATTAGATCCGCTTGCCGCTAATGACAGGTTATTGGTGCTTGTAACACCGGCCTGAACAAAGTTTTCGAAGTTTTTTGCACCACGTGCCAACCATGGAGTTGGTGTACGAACGCTGGTTACAGGATCATATGGGCTATCATATTGTTGAATAGGTTGTCCTTCAAAACGAGGCCCCCACTCGGGTAAACGCTGATTGTAATCAAATAATTGATTACCATAATTATATACATAGTTTGTGCCACGGCCATATTCAACCTGCGCTTGCGGAAGAACAATAAATCCTTTTTCAATCTCATTAGTGCTGTTAAAATCTATTGACCAGCCTTTTTTATCTTTGGTACCTTTTTTAGTGGTGATAATGATGGCGCCATTAATACCCCTGAAACCATATAATGCTGCCGCATTAGGGCCTTTTAATACGTTATAGCTATCAATATCATCTGCACTAAAGTTATAGGTATCTGAGTTTACCGGCACCCCGTCAACTACATATAATATGTCTTTGCTTCCACGTAATACAACTGTTGGCGCGCCAAAAAACTCGGCACTGGCGCCAATGCTTAAACCTGCAACCTTACCTGCTAATGAGTTAAGCGGATTTGCATCACGTGCAGTTGTCATTTCGCTACCTTTAATCTGGGTGGTAGAATACCCTAATCGTTGTGTTTCTTTTTTAACACCAAGAGCGGTTACAACAACCTCAGATAATGCTCGGGTATCAGATTTTAATGAAACGGATATGTTAACGTCATCGCCTATAACTACTTCCTGGGTTGCAAAACCAATAGTCCTGAAAGTTAAGGTTTGCCCTTTCGCCGCAGAGATAGTAAACCGGCCACCGGCGCCGGTTGCTGTTCCCTGGCCCGAACCTTTCAGCATTACGCTTACCCCGGGCAGAGGTTGGTTGGTATCATCTAAAACTATACCCCTGATAGTTAAATTTTGGGCGTATGAGCTACTATAAGTAAATACCGAAATAAGTACAATAAGTAACCATCGGGAAATTTTGAGTAATTTTTTTTCCATTGCTAAGTTAATTTTCCTGCAAAATTACCCCGGCTTTATTAAGCCATGATTTTTACAGTGATACCAAAAAATTAACTAATGATGAATAAACAGCTTAAACAGCGCTTATGTGTACTGCATGTTAACCGTATTTAAATTTGTAATCCTTAGGAAAAATGTATCTTATTGGTTAATTGAATATTAGCGGTTTGCTGAATTTTATAAATCATACTCATTTCGTAATTAACCCCTTAAAATGTCATGATCACACCGTTTATATCAAAGGTTAATGCAGGTATATTTGTTTAACAAATTAATAAACTAAAACCATTATGAAAATCAAGCAAAAGATCACCCCGTTTTTATGGTTCGATGACCAGGCAGAAGAAGCTATAAGTTTTTATACTGCTGTATTTAAAGATTCGGAAGTTGGCAATATTGCCCGTTATGGTGATGCCGGCCCTGGAGAAAAGGGAAAAGTAATGACCGGCACATTCACACTGGCCGGCCAGCAGTTTATGGCACTTAACGGTGGCCCCATGTTTAAATTCACCGAGGCCATATCTATGTTTGTTGACTGTAAAGACCAGGATGAAGTAGATTATTTTTGGGAAAAACTATCAGAAGGAGGAGAAAAATCAAGATGCGGCTGGTTGAAAGACAAATTTGGTTTATCATGGCAGGTGGTTCCCGAAACTTTGGGCGAATTACTATACAGCACCGATCCGCAAACATCGGGCAGGGTAATGCAGGCCATGATGAAAATGGATAAGATCATTATCCAGGATTTAAAAGATGCTGCTGAGGACAAATAACTTTACAGCAACCACATATTTTAATTTAAGTCGCCTGAACAGTATCGGGTGACTTTTTTAAACTGTTTGTTGCAACAAAAAGGCGGCACTTAGCCAAAATCAGGGCGATTGATTAAATTGCGATAATTTAACGGATAGACCTATAAAAAAAACTGCTCCTATAGGACTTGCTTTGCGTTAGCCGTCCTCCCTACTCGTCATTATCAACTGTTCCCACTCCTTTTGTTCCTCCAAAAAAAGATCTTTGTTCTTTATTCTATCTACCCCACTTTAAAAATTTAACTACTTGATACTCTAAAATATTTCTTCTGTAAAATTTGGAAATGAAAAAAATACACCCTATAATTGTAGTGTACTATTATAGTAGTACACTAAAACACAAACCTCATGATTAATATTAACCACCTAAACTTTGGGTACCAAAAAAATCAAATGGTACTTAACAACCTTAACCTGCGCATTAAGCCAGGGCATATTTACGGCCTGCTTGGGCGCAACGGCGCGGGTAAATCAAGCTTGTTGCATAACATTTGCGGCCTGGTATTTCCACTAAGCGGCTCATGCGATGTAGCCGGCCAAAACCCGGCACAGCGGTCGCCGGAGTTTTTACAGCAGGTTTATTTACTGCCCGAAGAAATTTACCTGCCAAACGTATCCATCAAACGCTACCTGGATATTTACGCGCCCTTTTACCCTGCATTTGACCACGAAATGTTTCAGCGCTTTTTAACCGAGTTTGACATCCCAACAGAAAACAAGCTTCAAAGCATGAGTTACGGGCAAAAAAAGAAAGTAATGATCAGTTTCGCCTTAGCTACACAAGCTAAAGTGTTGTTGATGGATGAGCCCACCAACGGCCTGGATATCCCCTCCAAAAAGCAATTTAGAAAGATCATTGCAGGCGTTATAAAGGATGATCAGCTCATTATCATCAGCACCCACCAGGTAAAAGATCTGGATAGCCTGATTGATTATGTTATGATACTGGAAGACCAGCAAATTATCCTTAACCAGCCTGTTGAAAACATCACCGAAAAGCTGGCATTTAAACAGGTTATGAACCTTGACGAAGTTGCCACCCCAATTTACAGTGAAGGTGCACTTAAAGGATATGCAGTAGTAGCCATTAACCATAAAAAAGAAAACTCAAGGCTGGATATGGAGATGTTTTTTAACGCCGTACTTACAGAAAAACAACAGGTGCTTTCACAATTTAATTAAGAAAAAGATATGGAATTTTCAATACATAGAATTTGGCTGCTGGTACGCAAGCAATGGGCCGAAAACCAGCAGCTTTACATATTAGGCATGCTGGCCCTGGCAGGGATCATTGCCGCTTTAATCATATACAATATATCAACGTTAGAAGGCTTTAGTAAGCGTTCGCAGGAAAGTCTGTTCTTTTTAAGTATGATAGTTGCCGGCAGCATATTTGCAACTACCATTTTAAGCCAGTTTAACACCAAACACGCCGGCATCCAGGCGTTAATGCTGCCTGCATCAACGTTTGAAAAGTTTGTAGTAGCCGCGATATATAGCATCATTGTTTTCCCGGTTTGTTTTATTGTTATAGTTTACCCTTTAATAACCATTGGTCATTATATAGATCGTCAGCTGGTTGGCAGTAACAATATATTGTATACTGTGAATTGGGACCTCGAAGAATCCAGATTGATCTTCGTATTCCTGATGCTGCAGAGTGTCGCGCTGTTTTGTTCGGTGTTGTTTAAGCGCTACGTGTTTATAAAATCGGCGATACTTGTAATCGTCGTATTTTTTGGGGTGATAATTTCAAACCCTTTTATTGCCAGGAATATAGTAACCATAGATATGGGCAAACCGGTTATTGCCAACATCACCGAAACCTTTTACGATGTAAACCACAATATTGTAAGCCATAAGGTAGTAAAAGAACCCACCTGGACGCGAATTCGCTCTGCAATACCGTATTCCGGAATGGAAATTAACAACTGGTTTGTAAAGCAAAAATACAACGGTGTTAATTATATGTCATATGGCATAGAGGTACGTAATAAATACAACGCGGTATTTTATGCCCTGTTGGTGATAAGCATACCCCTTTTATGGTTAATTACCTGGTTTAGGCTTAAAGAAAAAGAATTGTAACCCCGAAAAGGTAAAAACCATGGATTTTAACAACACACAAGCCATATACCTGCAGATAGCAGATTATGTGTGCGACAAAATACAGCTAAAGGTATGGCATGAGGACGAAAAGATCCCCTCGGTACGTGAGCTCGCCGTTATGCTGGAGGTAAACCCCAATACCGTAATGCGATCATACGAGCACCTGCAAAACCAGGAAATAATTTATACCRAACGCGGCATGGGGTATTTTGTACAGGCAAACGCAGCCAAAAATATCCTGAAAACACGGCGTGACCAATTTATGGACGAAGAATTACCACTCCTGTTTAAAAAAATGCAGCTGCTTGGCATCCCCGGAAACGAACTGCAAAGCAGATACCAGGAATTTACAAATCAACCTAACAGCTAAAACTTAATATCAGCATATGAAAACCAGCACAAAATTAATCATCATACTTTTTACCTGTATCCCGGTATCATTACTGGCCTATAACCTGCTCCTGAAAAGCCAATACAATAAAGGCAATTTTAACCGCGATTTGTATCCGCAGGATAACAGCGTATTTGTTACCCAACCCGTTTCGCCGGGGTTTAAACATATCGTGATAGATGGATCACTAAAAATGAAAGAAACGGGTTACGTTGAGCAGTGGATGGCCCATATCTGGATAGGCAAAAACATCAAATCAACATATCCCGGCGGCAATACAGTAACGGTGAACAATGAGCTAAAGGAAAACCTGGAAACATTGGTAAAAAACGACACGCTGTTTATTGCCTTCCGGTTTAGAGGCAAATTTGATAATAACGCCAGGAGCTGGAATGATGAGGGCGATATTGTAAAAATCTTTGCAAGCGATGTCCAATCTGTCGACATCAAATTTGCCTTTGTTAATATAGCAGACAACATCAGTAATGCCAATTCTTTGAAACTGAGCGTAGCCGATGGCAGTCATTACGATGTCAACAACCTATCGGTTAAAAACCTGGATGTGGCCGCGGCAGACAGCTCCTATGTGAATGTTACAAAAAGTAACCGCATTAATATGCTCAACTATTCGTTAAAGGGTAAAAGCAGTCTGAAGCTTGATGAAAATCCGGTAAGGCAGTTCCATGCCGGCCAGGTTGATAGTACCGCTAACATTCAAGTTACCGGCAAAGCAACTTATATGCAAAACCAGCTGCATTGAATTTAAGCTTTATAAACGCATAAGTCATGACCAGATCAATATTTTTTTGGATTGGGGTTATTTTACTGGCTTGCGTACCTTTGTTTTTAACAGATATCGCCTCCTTATAAAACAAAAAAAGATGGGTAGCCCAAATGCTATCCATCTTTTGTTTACAAATAAATGTAATACCCCTGATTATTTTGCAACCTTTTTAGCCGGAATTAAAGGCAAAATGATAATTGCTAAAAATGCGGCAACTTCTAATACGATTAACATAGTTTTAATTTTTAAAATGATTATTGAATTATTGACAGTGGAGGTAATACCCAATTATTTCGCAACTCTTTTAGCTGGAATTAAAGGTAAAACGATAACTGCTAAAAACGCGGCAACTTCTAATACGATTAACATAGTTTTAATTTTTTAAGTGATTTTTATATTATTAATAGCTTGTGGAACCACTTTTATTTAACACGTAATTCCTTAATTTTTACAGGATTAAGTGATAAACAATTCCGGTTTCCTGAACATGTTTCGGCTAAAAACATGCCATAAAAATTATGGCGGCTGTACCTGAAAAATGGCCGGAAATTAAATTTGAGGATTTAAGAAATTCACAAAAACTGATTTGAGGTTTTTTAAAATTTAAAGATGCTTTTCGATCAATGAAAAAAATATCACCAGTTTTAAAGAAGTAAAATTTAAGATCGTAGAAAAGTTACAAATTCTTGATACAAAAATCTGACATTATGAAAAATCAGGAAGTTTAACCCCGGAAAATTTAGAATTAGCCTTCCAAAAGCCATTTCGGATTTAAATTACAGCTGATTTATCATTTTTTATGAAAAAATAATACTTCAGTCCCACATATTTGACGCCCTTAGTATTTCATGATTTTTTTTTGACAATTTGTCACCAGGCATGACACAGGCAGATTACACTGACAAAAAAACTTGAAAAATCATGACAAAACACTGCCGATCCTTAATTCAGATCAAAAAAACAGCCTTAAACAGCCTGGTTTGCAGCGTGCCAAAACAGGTAGCTGTATACCTTGCACGATTATCGCATAAGATGGGGTATGCCGTCATCCAACGGGCAACGGAAAGGGCTCAAAATTAAATTAAAAAACTACAAGTGTCTCGGGCACAAGTAAGCCCGGGTTAATAATAAATCTTGTTTGCAATGACGCTTTATCATATTTTTGAGATATGAAGCATATATCCATCTTAGTACCCAGGGGTGCAATTTTAGGTAGCCTTGAAGGTTCGCGGCAGCTACTAACACAAGTGAACCAGTTTTTTTTAGCAATGGGCAAAGACCCAGTTTTTAAGGTTGAACTGGTTGGCCTTGAAATGGAAACCCCTGTTAGCGGTGGCTGCTTTACAGCAAATGCCAATGTTTTATTTAAAGATGTAAAGAAGACCGACCTGATTATTATCCCTGCCGTTGATGGAGAAATTAACGCAGCTATCGAAAATAATAAAGCTTTTATACCCTGGATAATTGAGCAATATAATAGTGGCGCCGAGGTGGCCAGTTTATGCATGGGGGCATTCCTGCTGGCCTCAACTGGTTTGTTAAAAGGTAAAAAATGTGCTACCCATTGGATGGCCGCTAACCAATTCAGAACAATGTTTCCGGATGTTAACCTGGTTACCGAAAAAATAATCACCGATGAACAGGGCATTTATTCCAGCGGTGGAGCATTCTCCTATCTTAACCTTATTTTATACCTGATAGAAAAATTTGCCGGTCGTGATATGGCTATTTTAAGTTCTAAGGTGTTCGCTATTGAAATGGAACGTACCAGCCAGTCGTCGTTCATTATTTTCCAGGGACAAAAAGACCATGCCGATGACCCGATAAAAAAAGCACAGGAATTTATTGAAAACAATTACCAGGAAAAGATCAGCGTAGAGCAACTGGCATCTATGTTTGCTTTAGGCAGGAGAAACCTGGAACGCCGCTTTAAAAAAGCCACCGCCAATACCGTAGCCGAATATATTCAGCGGGTAAAGATCGAAGCTGCCAAAGTAAGCCTGGAAAGGTCGCGCGATAATGTGAACGAGGTGATGTATAATGTAGGTTATACCGATAATAAAGCCTTCCGCACTACATTTAAACGTATAACAGGCCTATCGCCCATTGATTACAGGAATAAATACCAGCGCGAGTATCTGAACTGATAACAAGCCCGCAGATAACAACATGAACCTGGCAGGAGTATAGTATATCATTCCGACCCGATAAAAAGGGCCGATAAGGCTTAATATACGGGCTTAACGTCCATTCATGACCCGTTTCTTTTAAAAAATTGCTGGATAGTATCGGGCTTTGTCATCAAAAAAGTATTTATGCCCAGTTTCTCTGCGCCTGCCAAATGCTGCGGACTATCATCAATAAACAAAGTTTCGGCAGGATCAAGGCTATTTTCGTTTAATACCAATTCAAATATCCTTGATTCGGGTTTGCGCTGCCCTGTGAGGTGCGAGTAATAAGTTTTCTCGAACAAATGATCGTTACCATCAAAACCAAAATCATTTTTCAGGTAGTTCATGATATGATCATAATGGATGGCATTAATATTACTGAGCAGGAAAGTGCGATACCTGCCTTTTAAATTCAATAATAATTCGTGATTGCCTGGTTCAATTCCGAGCAGCATACTGTTCCAGGCAGCATTTATTTGCTCATCTACAAGTTCCGGATTACCGGATTTTAGCCTGATATAGTCTCTGAACTCCCCGGCAGAGACCTCTCCCCTGTCAAATTTATCAAAAATTTCGTCCTGCTGTTTATGACCAAAAAATTCTGTTGCGTTATTGATACCCAACTTGTTCCATGCCTGCTGAGCCTTCAGAAAATCGATACTGAAGATAACGTTACCGTAGTCGAAGATGATATTTTTGATATTTTGCATAAAGGGTTTTGTTATTTGCCTGCAAATATGTAAAATTGCACCCGTTAAATAAACACAAATAACCGCGCCTATAGCTCAGTCGGTTAGAGTAGAAGACTCATAATCTTTTGGTCCCTGGTTCGAGCCCAGGTGGGCGCACTTCAAAAAAAAGCCGTTTCTTCGCAAGAAAAACGGCTTTTTGCTTTCTAAAAGCAGATTTTTTCGTTATCTGCGCCACTGACTTGGCAGTCATCCACTGTCAGGATTTACATTTTTTTTTGTTGAATTTCACGCAAAATTGCCACAAAAATGGCACAGTGTTTTGCGTGCTAAAAAATTAGTTGTGGCAACGGTAGCAGCAGTAGTTTTTAAACACCATGAAAAAAATGATGGAACGTTCAATGTTAAGATACGTATCTATCACAAATTTGAAAAGAAGTATATAGATACCACACATTATGTATCTAAACAACATTTAGATGCTAAGTATAATATTAAGGATAAATTTATGCTTAAAATCCTTTATAAAACCCTGGATGAATATCGGGAAGCGATCAGCACCCTGGATATGAAGCTTGAATTTTTTACCTGTGAACAGGCATAGCCGCTCGAGTCAGAGAAATTCGAACAGCGGGACTCTACGGACAACAGGGGCTGAAACTGTAGACTCTAATAAATAAATTTTATACTTCCATGGTTTAGAGCAACCCCACAAATATCCTTTTCAGTATGTCCAACTATCTTCAAAACATAACTATTTAGATTCAATGCATAGATTTCTTTTTCTCTGTTGTAATATAAATTATCATTAACTAAGAACATTTGGTTTCCGCTAACATCCTGCGATTCTTCAAAATGAAATATTATTGAATCCCTTTTTGCTAAAACGTCGAAAGCATGCATTTTTGCATCGTAAGTATAATAATATACCTTGTTTTTTCTAAAAATTGGATTGAAGTTTTGTTCAAATAAGCTTTCGCGTTTAAATAGTACATTGCCGCTAACACTGTCTATCAAATATATCTCCCCCCCTTGATAAACCCTATTTATACCAAGGAATAACCCATTCGTTGAAAACGCAGTATTACTTTGACCATCACCAAAGTTTTTTGTCCAATTTTGCTTTCCTGTTGAACTGTTGAAAGATGAAAGAGTATTACATTGCCAATTATTTAAATAAAAGTTATTGGAATCAAACGAAATCCTGTATAGTGACAAATCGGGGATAGCACATTCCTTGTTGTAGTGATATAAAATCTCGTAAAGTAGTTTTCCATTATTCAAATTACAACCAACAATCCCATGATGTTTAATATCCATTAAAATGATATTGTTTATCATATAAATTCCGTTACACCTTCCTGGCAAACTAAGCTCCCATGTCAACTTATTTGTTTTAATGTTAACACAAACAAACTTTTCATTCGATAGTGGAAAATATAAATATTCTTTTTTTAAAATAGGCTTTGGGTAACAAATATCAACGAGGGCTTTATTGTATAAGATTTTACTTTGTGCTATATCTTCAACCACAATTTTTTTGTCCCAGGTTGAATAAATCAAAATATTACCCTTTATAGTTACTGACGATGATACAATATTCTTGCTTTCGTTGGCAGCTTTTTGTGTGCAAGAACTTGCTAATACTAAAAAGCCTATCAATAAATAGGTAAGCCTTTTAATAGGGAGTATTCCAATCATATTTGACTCTTTCAATTTGTCTTTGCATAAAAGCGTTGCCAATCGAGTGATTTTGTATATAAAATATTCCCTCCGTATCTACCCAATTCGTAATACTGGCACTTTTTAATAATCGATCCAGTAAAGCCGATTTACAGTCGATCACATAGTATTGGTTTTCATTACTTCGGTCCCCCCAGCCAATACTAATTTGATTTTCAGAATCAACGTACTTAGCCAAATAGTTTTCTACCCAATTATGCCGCTGCTCTGCATCCCTTAAAAAGTAATTGGTACGCTTTATTTTAATTAAGGGGTCTTCGTATTCCATGTGATCAAAAGCATTCTGGAAGCACCGATGCATATACGCATGAATAAAGTCTTTATAAGAAGTTTTAAGACCGTGAGCTAAGTCGAAACCATTTCCGATAAGGATTAGTCTGTTCATATTACGAAGATAGCAGATCGGGTTGTGCAAACCAACTATGGAGAGTTTGCTCATATGAAGTTTGTCTGCCCAAATTCTCCCGTTATGCCTGCTTACAATTTCCTTACATATGTAGAGACCGATACCTAATCCGGATACTTTGGAATTGCCGTCATCAACACGGTAATATCTTGAAAAAATGTCCATAAGCTTCTTGGGGGAGATACCTATACCGAAATCTTTAATGGTTCGAATCTCCAGTTATCATTACAAATGGAACGCTCTGTATTTTCACCCATCGCGACTAAATGATGTAGCGAAAAGTGCTAATGTTAATTGTTTATATAGTAGTTTCATTGTATTCGTTTTTTGAGATAAGCATTATTTGGAATCATTAACCTGCTGAATAGCATCCCCGGCTGCTTTTGCAGTTGCAGGGTCACTTGCCTTCGTACGCTGCTCCTTGATGTCGTTCAGGAATTTGATCATGTATGAAGCCGCGCCGTCGCCTTTGTGTCGGATGCCCAATTGCTTTAATTCATCAATACCTTGTAAGACGGCCTCCGGATTGGTTAGGCGTCCAATCATACCCGCAAACGCTTTGGTCAGATGTATTTGGTCCTGGAACCCGGCTACCTTGTAACGTTGATAAACGAAAGGCCACTGGGCCTCACCACCCTGATCGGCATAGACGCTGATAATGGCTTGGGTCAATTGCCCCTCATTATCATTTTCAAAGCGTTTGGCCAAGCTCAAGCCTAATGCCGGGTCTATACGGATGATACCGTTCAATGCCGCACCGGCTACAGAATACGATTGACTGTTGAGTACGTGTTTGAACAAGTCAAGGTAAGCCGGGTCTTTCAATACGGAAAGGGAATTGATTGCATCTGCCTGCACCAAAGTATTCAGGTCTGTACGGGCAAGATTCGCCAGCAAAGGGAGCGATGCATTTCGCAAAGTAGCGTTGATATTACGGATATCTTCCTTGTTCTGGTTAAGTGCCCAGATCGCCTTCCGGCGCAGGCCGGAGAATGGGTCTTTTAAAGCAGCGATCAGTACTTGCTGCGCCCCTGGATCATCCGAGTTCTTTTCCGCAAAGTCGATGGCTTCATAACGGTCGAGGTAAAGCGGCGCGTGGAAATATTGGAATATTAACATTGCCGGGGCCTTGTGATCGGTCTTCTCTGCAACTAATATTTTATCCGCGTCAACGTTCACCAACTCGGGTTTTGAGGAGGTTTTGAAAGTTAAGGTATCTGAATGACTGCGGAGCCAGGCCTTATGGCGTTCTTTTACACCATTAACGTATACATCCACCGCGACCGGTAAGGTAAAAGCGCCCCCATCCTGTGTTTGCTGTATAAAAACCATTTGTGCTTTCGTTACTTCGTCCCATTGATAGCGGATGTCCAATACCGGATGACCTGCGCCATAATACCATTGGTTAAAGAACCAGTTCAGGTCGAGGCCGCTGGCTTCTTCCAGCGCCATTCTCAATTGTGGCACTTCGGCGTTTTTAAAGGCATGGGTGGTGAGGTAAAGATGCAAACCCTTATAAAATGCCGCATCGCCCAGGTAGTTGCGCAGCATATTTAAAATGCGCCCACCTTTGGAATAAGTGATGCCAAATGGGTCTTTGGGATTGTTATAATAAAAAGTGACCAGATTTTTACTGTGGGCATCCCGGCTGTCCAGGTAATTCTGTAAGCCGTACTGGAGATGGGCGTCCGCCGCATCCTTTCCATATTTGTGCTCCAGCCAGATGAGTTCTCCAAAATCTGCAAAGGATTCATTGAGGGTGATGTTGCTCCAGCTCTCACAGGTCACATAGTCGCCAAACCATTGGTGAAACAGCTCATGCTCCATACCCGGGTTATAATAGCTGTCTGCGAGCTCCCTTCTCGTGGAAACGGGACCGAATATAGCTGCAGTCGTATTTTCCATCGCCCCGCCGACATAATCACGGACGGACACCTCCGCATATTTGTTCCAGGGGAAGTCAACCCCTAAAGTTTTGGAAAAGAAATCAATGGCTTCAGGTACAACGCCGAAATTATCTTTCGCGTAGGGGGCGTATTTCGGCTCCAGGTAATAACTAACTTCCTTTCCGTGCCAGCTATCCTTAATGATCTTAAAATTGCCCACCGCCATCATAAACAGGTAGGGCGAATGCGGCAATTCCATTTTCCAGGTATCGGTACGGGTGCCGTCCGCATTGTTTTTCTGCGATGCCAGGCGGCCGTTGGATAAGCTCACGTATTTGCCGGGGACAGTCATACTGATCTCCTGGGTGGTTTTCTGATCCGGCTTGTCAATCGTAGGGAACCAGCAAGAATTATTTTCCGGTTCACCCAACGTCCAGATTTGTGTTGGCTTATCCTTTTCGGTACCGTCAGAGTTGATAAAATACAAGCCATGTTCATTGTTACGTCTTCCCTTCAATTTTTCAGGCTTTGCTGTATAGGTGATATAGAGGGTATAGTTTTCAGCAGGCTGGTAAACCTTGTCCAACTTGATGTCTAGCGTCAGGCTGTCATAAGCAAAATGTAGTGGCTTTAGCGCTCCGTTTTTGACGATAGCTACATTGTAAATATCCATCCCTTTAGCATCGAGCCGGAGGGTGTCCGTTGGGTAAAAATGTGGATGCAGGGTCAGCCATTCCCTGCCGTATAAATAACGTTTTTTATAATCAAAACGCACGTTGAGTTTGGTATGGACCAGGTCATTGATCCTGGCGGCGGTTTCGCGGTAACCTTTTACCGGGAAGGCGGATTTGAGGTCCTGGGCCGAAAGCGGAGTAAACAGCCAGTCCAAGATGATAAGGCAGCAAATAAAAAGCGTAAGGCAAATTGTATAGTGTTTGATAGGTTTCATATACTTTAAGGTTAAATTAAGGCAGTATTTTTCCAGGCCCGTTTTCTGGGCAGTATTTTTCAAAAAGATTGTTTCAATATTTTACTGAACTGGTTATGGTTGTTTCCGGCGGCTGATATAAAAATAATAGCCCACGAAACTCGCCGCAAGGCTAAAAGACATGATCGCCAGGGAATGGATGCCGAGCGGCTCGAAATAATCCACAAAAGATAAACCGGTACCCAGGCCCATTAACAAGGCAAACCATTTAATGGTTGCATTTTTATTGTCGCTGATAATGGGTTGTAAAAATTGGGACACCACATGATCCGGCGCGCCCTTTTCGATCAGCTTGTTTTTAAGCCGGTAGTCCAACAGCCATTTGATAAAGGTGAGTATCGCCAGGCCAATTACCGCGGTGGTTAGCAGAGCGCTGGAGACGTGGAGTGCTTCAAATTTGAAGTTAAAGTCTCCCGATGGATCTGCATGTTGCGCTACTGCAGTGGTCCATGTGCCTACTGTAGCTGCTATAGTGATGATGATTTTTTTCATGTTGTTTTTTTATAAGGTATTAGAACGGCAGCTCCTTCTAAAGTTGCAGTTATTTGTAATTTAACTTATTCATCTGTTTCTGGTACTTACGGAACATTTCGATGCCCTGGAATACGAGTATAAACAGGGTGACCAGGACGATCAGGTACATCGCCACCGGCAAAATATCCGTGAACACTTTAAAAAAGTACAGCCGGTATACATAAACCGGGATGCTGATGGAAGCCAGTGCCGCGAAAATGAGCAGATAAAGCCACCCTTCATCCCTGGATGGGGCTGGTTCAGGCTGGGGCAGCTGCGCCAGTACAAGGCTAGCCGCATCAAAGTCAAAAGTTTTCTGGGGCAATTCGTCCATTTCAGTAAAGATCAGCTGGTAATTGGCGGCTTTAGCTCCACAAAATGTGCAGGAGCCGATATGTTTTATCGTATTTGAACCCGCCTTCCCCAGCGCATATTGCTGGATTTCCTCTTCGCTCAAATGATCCTTGTTCATAAGTCCTCCTTTTTATAGTTGGTCAGTATATTTTCTTTTAATGTTTTTCGCGCACGGAACAGGTAACTTTTTATAGTGCCTTCCGGCAAGCCTGTGATCTGCATCATTTCCTCGTTGTTCAGTTCTTCCCGGTATAAGACCAGTAAGGTCCGGTAAACAGGTGGAAGCCGGTCAATTTCCTTTTCCAGGATGTCTATTAGTTCTTTTCTGCTCAGCAGGGTTTCGATTTCATTCCCTGACGAGCTTAAGTTGCGGTTGCTGAGTTGTTCCAGTGTTTGTATGGAGGTTTCTTCCCCATTATCCATTTGATCCAGCAACAGCAGCTTCTTTTTCTCCAGGTAATGTAAACAGGTATGGTAAGCGATCTGCCCAATCCAGGTGGATAGTTTAGACTTAAACCGGAACCCGGACAGCCCATGAAAAGCTTTCAGATAAATATCTTGTACTAGGTCCTTGCGGTCCCCCCTGTTAGCGATCATTTTAAAGACAATCATGGCCACCAGCGCCTCGGTATTTTTGATGACCTTGGCAAAGGCATTGCGGTCGCCGGTCAATACCTGCTCAACCAGTTCTTTATCTGCCGCTTGATGTTCCAAATGATGTTCCACTTTGGGTAGTTAGACCGGTAACCTGGGGGAAAGTTGCAATTAAAGTTACTGACTTCTTTTAAATAGTAGCTCAGTTTGAATAATGATGTGCTATAAATTTAAATCATAAGAATATGCATAGGGCTTTGCTGAATTACACCTTTACTTAAGTGTAAATTAGCTATCTAATAAAGTCGCCGGAAGATACTCCTAACATTTATATTGTTTATTTCACAGTAATTCAGAAGACGCTCCTTTTACTCAACAAGAGAATAACCTTTTTCTTTTGTTCATCAGTACTAACTCTAATATATAAATAGGCTGATTTAATAGGACTAAGATAAGGCCGAACTGATCCGGAAGCTCTTGTTTGTATTGAACTACAGCGATACCAGTTATCTTCATCGGCAATGCTTTGTATACTAAAAACCTTCCAAAGTCTTATTTTGAGACTTAAAAATTGGATTTCATAATCCCCCAATATTCCTCTGAAACAATCATTACGTTAAAGTTCATTAACATTAAAAGGAGCTTTGTTGCTCACCCAGCGATCTGCAATCGATAAGATTTGTGACGGTATATAATTATTAAATCTGCCCAATGAAAACAATTGCCTTGCCTGCCATCCTTTTGTTTATGTGTTTTCCTTTCATCACCACTGAAACTCACACCAAAACCGCACACTGTTTGTATCAAAACCGTACATCTGAATACTGCTTTAGTGAATAACAAAGCGCTGATAGTCAAATAGTAAATAAACTAGTATCTGTTTTGCCATTCATGGTTATTTGCTGTAAACAATTATTAAAATATTGTATCGTGATCAGTAATTATTTAAAAACTGCCTGGCGACATATCATGCGCCATAAAGTATATACCGCCATTAATATTATGGGCCTTGCTCTGGGTATTTGTGGATGCCTGGTTATTTATCTCATTACCATGGTGTTTACAGTTGCTGATTCAAAAATCTTCTCACCTGAAAAATCGACTAGGAGAATTGGATTTGTTTCGTTTGAAAAAAATGTACGGGTTGACTGTCCATAACTTGTTCGTCTGGGGACTTTAAAGGGAGAGTGACATAATAAGCAACGCCGTCATGAGTTCTATGAACAAAGGTATTTACGCATGTGGTGCTGCAAGCTAGGCTTGCTGTTAGTTCGAAAATAAAATGAGCAATAATTTAGTTCATAATAATATTCTCTGCACTTTATCTAAAGGACAAAAATTACCTGATAACAAAACAACCGGCAACTAACTGAGAAACATTAGCCGCCGGTAGTAGTTATAAACTTGTAATATAAATTGGGGTTTCTGTAAAATATAGCCTGAATGCTAGATAATACCAACTATTATATATGCTCTACGTCAGTAAATTTAACCAGCACTACATACGTTCCTTCCAATTTTACTTGCCACGACCATCTTGGATTTACAGAGAAAGTTGCTGTGGTGGGGAGGCCGGCAATTGGTTTAACAAACTTGCTTGGTATCCTGTAATACATCAAAAATCCCCAGTCGGTTGTTGGTGTTACATACTTTGCCAATGGGAAAGGAGCCACTTCAAAGTCGCAGATCATGGAAGTATCGTTCTTTGTAACCGGGTTAAACTTGGCATAGTTTTCAAATACCGGCCTGTCGCCCCGCTGTATGATCTCGCCTGTCCTGGGGTTAAATGGTTTATTATTTTTATCAACCATTTTTAAAATTACCCTTGCGCCGTCGGCAGATATCCTGGTGCAGGTTACCACAGGATTTTTAAGCGGTGTAACGGCCCCGGTGGCATCATTAAAGGCATTCGCAACATCATCAGTAATTGCAAAAAGGTCATCGGTGGTAGGGTCAACAACGTTAATGTTAGCCAACGACGGGAATACTTTAGTACCGGTAGGGTTTGTAAACTGTATATCAAATGTGTACCTGCCAAGCGGTAAATTTATCGATGCCTTATTAAATGTTAATTGGCCGCTAACCTCGTTAAATGACATAGGGGGCACTGTTTTGGTTTCCCTTTTCGCGTTTAACTGTGCCACCGTGGTATCTGTTGCGGCATCAAAGGATAAACCTTCTTTAAATGTCAATATCTGGTATGGCGTGGTAAATTCCTTTGGGGCAGGGCTGCCATCAACACCTCTTAAATTAAGCATTTTAAAGCTGTATGGCGGTGTTGAACCATCGGCATTTATCCTGTCAGACTGGTAAAGGATCAGCCCGCGTTTGGCCAAAAGCTCGTTATCCTTATAACGGATAGCGTCGCTTTGAAAACCGGTCGGGATTTTTTTACAGGCAACAACACTTCCTAAAAGCATTATGCCAAGAATATATTTTTTTACTTGCATATAATTTATTTTTTAGATACGGTGTGTATAAAATCTACCTAATACACACTGTATTAGATTGTTGTTAATTAATTACCGGTTGATTGTGCATTGAAAAACAAACGATGGTAGCCATTTAAAACGTGAACTATCCCGGTAGTGGTAATAATGCCGGAAGTTTGAACATCAACAGCCTGGTCTTTTTCGTCATCGGGAATAGTGCTTGGGTCAAGCTGCAAATCGTCCCTTGATCCGATTACCTTTATGTAATTAACATAATCAACATGATCTACATAGCTGCCATAGTCAAATGACCGACGAAACTTGATCAGGTACTGTATGGCAGAATTAGGCTTTCCTGGCTTTGCCGGGATAGGGCCAAGTAAACTATTATAAAGCTTACCCGATACAGTGATTTGGTCCCTGTTTATTTTACCTGCAAACATGTAGGTTTTTAAAGAATCGCTTAATTCTTTTGATGGAATGTCCTTAATACCAAAATCAAAGTTTTCGTTCCCCGTTTCAAGCGACTTTTGAAACTTTTTGGCTGCTACATAGGGTACAATACCATAGTTGGTGGTAACAAAAAAGGTAATGTTGCTGTTAACTACGTCCTTTAAGCCGGCCTTGTCAATGATCCTGACCAAAGAATCAAACTGGGGTTTTGATTTCAGGTAATCGTACGTTGTCATATTAACATGGGGGTCGCTTACGCCGCCATCGTTTTTATAGCCATCTTTTTTGCACGAAGCAATTAAAAAGACTGCAAAGCATAAACATAATATACTTATATATTTTTTCATGATATTCTCTTGTTTAGTACTATACATTTTATTACACTTTACCAAGCCAGTATTTAGTTTGTTTTAATAACGGGTTTTGCCTGAATAAAGCAGGATCAACCGGCCAGTAATAACCCTCGGCTTTAAATCGGGGCAATGTTAACCAGTCCACATGATTTTGGTATTCCCTGGTTCGTAGCAGGTCATAAAATATCTCGCCTTCCAGGTAAAACTCTTTACCACGCTCAATACCATATTCATACATCACATCGCTTAACGACCAACTGTCGTCTATCAAATACGGGTTCTTATCAAACCTTGTGCGCCAGTTATTTATGATTGTAATTGCGGCGGCTTTATTTCCTTTGTATAAAGCTATTTCGGCCTTTAACAACAGAAAATCACTTAACCTAAAGATGATCATGTTGTTGCTCAGGTACGGGTCAAGCTTTTGGGCCAGGTTTCTGTATATAACATTACTATACTTGGTACACATGGGCTGGGTAGAGGAAACCAGTTCAAAGTTTTCTTTATAACGTATATCGGTCGATCCGTCACCGTAATGATCACTCAGGTACCTCGGCACTACAAAATCGCGCGGATTGGTAGTGCCCTGGTTTATGTAGCTTTGGTTTAAAAAATTAATCCCGATACCTGCGTTTGAGCCTTCGAGCGTATTTTCGCTCATATTAATTTCAAATATGCCTTCTGATGACCTGCCAACAAAAACGCTTTTATATTTGCTGGTATCGGGAAGTGAATAACCTCCGCGGTTTATTAAAGCATTAATTGTTGTATCGGCGCTATTTACGTCGGTAGGGTTTGGCACATCTGATGTTACATCAAGCATTGTTGCTCTCCAAAGGTACAAATGAGCAAGCAGCGCATATACCGCACCTGCGTTGGCAGTAACTTTGGCATCACCCGCACTGGCGTATGACCAGGTTAACAAACGTGCCGCTTTATGGCAATCATCCTCTATCAGTTTCATTACATCAGCTTTTGGACTTCTTGCTAATTGAGGAGCAGTAAGCGGATCGTCATAAGCTTCGGTAACTATCGGAACATCGCCCCATACCCTAACCATCATAAAATAACTTAGTGCTCTTAAAAATAAAGCCTGTCCAAGTATGTCGTTTCTGAACGCAGTAGGATTATCTACAGCTTTCAACTGATCATCAGTCATTTTCGACACATTTTTAATCACAATGTTAGACATCGCAATAGCTTTATAGTAATTGGTATAGTTACCCAAATTCTGCAGGTTATATTGAAATGTGTAATCGCCATTTTGTATACCTTCAAGCCCATCGCCATTATATTGAATAGTAAAATAATTTTTAGCAACGGCTTCGCCGTACATATAATACCTATCGTTATAGTTAGTTATCGCAGCGCGCACCAGTGCATAATTACCGGATATAGCATAGCGGGCATCGTTCGCATTTTTCCAGAATACCTGCTGGTATGTTGAGTTTTTAGGTACTTGTTCCAGCAATTTCTTGCATGAACTTAGGCTTATAAAAACCAGTATACCACAAAATATGCTTAATTTTTTATATGTATTTCTCATCGTTATTTCTGTTATAGATTAATTTCAAAACCTAATGTATATTTACTTGGAATAGGATAGCCCCCGCCATTATATTCGCCGTAAGGGTTTACAGCTTCGGCATCCGGCAGGTTTTTAGATTGCTGGAACATTTTCACGTTATCGGCAACAACGTATATTCTAAATTTGCTTAAGCCAAGTTTTTTTAATGCATTTTTTGGAAAATCATACCCGGCGTTTATACTCTTAATCCTAAAATATCCTCCTTTTGTAAGAAAAAATGTTTGGGCACTGGTATAGTAATATCTGTAGGTTCCTATATCATATTTAGCATACGTTGCGTTTGTGTTGGTAGGTGTCCAGATATTAACCTTGCTTAAATCTGGTGTCGAATAGGCTGCAAAATTGTTTACAGCATTGCCATCCGTTGAATTTGTAAACCTGTCAGAATCAAACAAGTTCAGTACATCTCTGTCAAAAGTGAATGTACAGAAAATGCCGAGGCTAAAATTTTTGTAATTGAAGTTGTTTGTCCAGCCACCGGTGTATTTAGGGTTAGGATCGCCCGATACTTTTTTATCGGGGTTTATACCACTGTTAAAAGTATCTATAAAGTAATCTCCATCCAAATCGGCCACGTAAAAATCACCCGCCTGGTATGTGCCGTTACCATTACGGTATTTTTCGCCCGTTAACGGGTTTTGAGGCACGCTTGCATTAGTTGGGAAAACACCTTTAGTTTGGTACAGGTAAAACGCGTTGATAGGACTACCCACTGATAAAACGTGCGATTTATCAAACCTGTCGCCGCTCAAAACCAAATCCCTGCCGCCATTTGGCAAGCTGGTAATAATATTTTTATTGTAAGAGATGTTTAAGCGTGAACCCCATCTGAAAGCACCTTCAAGCGGGTTTGCCGATAATGTTAATTCAACGCCTGAGTTACGCACACCAACAGAGTTGGTTAACGCTATATCGTAACCGGTTGTTACCGGCAAATTTACCCCAAAAAGCTGTAATGAATTCTCTTTATCATACACATCAAATTGAATTGCGTATTTACCGTTTTGTATTTCAAGATCAGTACCTATGTTCCATTGTTTCGACCGCTGCCAGCTTAAGTTATCCTGGGCCGCGCCATCATAAAAATTAGGGGTTACAGATGTTACGCCATTATAGGAGGTAGCACCGCCATTGCCATCAAAACCACCGTTATTTACACTGTAAAGGTTATACTGCAGGTAGTTATTATTAGGCAAGCTACCAGATGTACCAAGACTTGCCCTTAATTTAATCAGGGTGAAAATAGTACTTGGATTATCTTTCATAAATGATTCTTCGGATATTAACCAACCAACTGATGCGGCCGGGAAAAAGCCCCATTTATGATTTTTACCAAAGCGGGATGAACCATCAGTTCTTGCACTTAGTGAAAACAGGTAACGGCTATMATAATCATAAGAAAGCCTTGAGTAATAAGATACTAAGCCGTACGCCTGGTAATCAGAACTGGCATCAATTTTTGATTGCTGGAAACCGTTAACAACCTGGATATTATCTGACGGGCCGTTATAACCAGAGGCTATAGTATTTTGAAATTGGTTATAGTTAATATCCTGCCCTACAATAAAGCTTATGGTATGTTTTTTAAATACATTATTATAAGTCAAAAAGTTAGACGTGGTTACCGCAATAGAGTTGTCGGCATAGCTATATGAATAGTTACCCTGGTTATTTTGTAACAGATCGCTCCTGCTTAAATCCCTGCGGTTTGTGTTATATAAATAGGATGACTGCGAGTTGAATGAAAGGTGTTTAGAAAAATCATAAGATAAATTTAAATTGAATGTAAATTGATTACTTATGTTTTTATCTAAATTTTGGCTATAAGCACCTAAGTAATACGCTTTTTTATCAGCATCTAAATTCAGTAACGATGAAGGCATATTTCCCGATCCCAAACTTATTGGACTGGCATTATTTCCATTACCCCTGGCATTATCAGTACGCGAATAAGCAACCAGTGGGTTAATAGTTAATTTACCGTTAAGCGCGTGCGAAATAAGATTTAACCTGGTTGAAAAACGTTTAAATCCTGTAGCCTTAATAATACCCTGCTCGTTATAGTAACCGGTGCTAAAACGGTATGTTGAGTTCCCGTTACCGCCGCCGCTTAAGCTTAGATCGGTATTGTTAATTTTTCCGGTTTGATAAAAAAGACTCTGCCAGTCGGTGTTACCGTTAAAAGCCGAATTTAAGCTATCTGTTAAAATGTAAGGCAGTTGTTGTTGCTGGTCATAGGTTAGCTGGCTTTGCAAAACACCCATTTTTTGCCTGCGTTCTGTAGTACCTAAGGTTACGTCCCTTAGGTTAGGGCGTTGTGTAAGCCCAACATATGACCCCAGCGTAACACGCGGTTCGCCGGATAGGCCTTTTTTGGTGGTAATCAATATAACCCCGTTTGCCGCCCTTGAACCATAAATTGCCGCTGCCGATGCATCTTTCAATACGTCGATAGTTTCAATATCAGCCGGGTTTATACCAGCCAGGTAGTTGGCGCCCGTACCTGCGCCCGGCCCTACGTATTGTTCTGTTGGCTGTGGCACACCGTCGACAACATACAAAGGGCTGTTTACCACGTTATATTCATCATAGCCGCTGCTTACTAATGAGTTACCCCTAACCGATACCGTTGGTGTTGCACCGGGCATACCCGAAAAGTTTTGCACGTTAACACCAGAAAGCCTGCCCTGTAAAAGCTGATCAAAACTTGCGGATGGCAGGTTGGCAAGCTCCTTTGCCGATATACTGGAAATAGCCGCTGTTGATTTTTTCCTGGTAATTTTCTGATAACCGATAAGTACTACCTCGCTCAGTGTTTGCTGATTTTCCTGCAGTACTAAAGTAACTGTGTTTTTGTCACCAACCGTTACTTCAAAAGGTAAAAACCCTACGGTTGTACCAACCAAAATAGCTCCGGCTTTGGTGGTCCGGATGGTAAATTCTCCTTTTTCATTTGTAGTAGTCACGTTTGTGGTACCCTTTTCGGTCACAGTAGCAGCTATAATAGGCAAATTGTCTTTATCTACTACTTTTCCCCTTACAACCGTTTGAGCAAACGCTAGCCGGGGAATTAGCCAACAAAGAAAAAGGCATACAATCAAGAGTTTCCTGTAGAAAGTAATTTTTTTTTTCATAGTTAATAGTTTTTTAATAAATAGTGTTAATTAATAAAATCAAATATATATTTCAATATCAAATTATACATGCGTTATATTACCCAATTTCAACATTATTTTAACATTTCTTAACACTTTAACTTTTGCAAATACTTCATTTATACCCATTTAAAAGAACATAGCATAGCCACTACGACCATTTGTCGCACTAACATATTATTACTAATAATAAATATAAAAACTTAGAAATATATAGTTAAATAACCCCAGCCACGTGGCATATTTTGGGTATCGAAAGCTTTATGTTTTATTCCTTTTTCGACATCAACAAGATAGTATTCGCTTGGGTTGCCGGCCACTCTTTTTCCGTACCAGAATTGTTTACCGTTTGATTGCCAGTTTGGCCTGATGCTATAATTAAGCGGCAGCTTTTTCCATGCCGAATCGAGCTTATCAACATTGGCATAGGTTTGCAACATCTGTGCATGGCTGGGTAAGTACGGTGTAACCCCGCTTTGCTGCGCATAGCCTACAGCAGCAGTAAACACCGCAATAAACAAAAAGGGGAACAGGTACAAACGTCTGCCATGCATAGAGATAAGATTGGATTCACTAAATTAACTAAAACCGGCCCCTGAAATTTCATTAAATTATCAATTATTGACCAATAATTATCTATTTGTTAATAATATTGGCTTTCTTTTGATAAAAGCGTTTACCAAAAGGAGTTCTTTACAGTTTCAATTCTATATCATAGGCTTTTCAGATCACAGTTTTCACTAGGTTGATGCGATCTAATATTTAAATTAAAACGCTGCAACATACGGGGTCAGGAAATCGTCTTGCCTGTTTTCCAAGAAAATCAGAATTGCAGAAACACCCACGCGATGCGGGGTAATTGCAAATAAGTCGTCGCCGGCTGTTCGCTCAAATTGATTAAGCGCCATTTGACCCTGGGATGGGTTTTAGGATTTGCTGCGCCCGGTACAGGTTGTCGGTAGCCTGAAGTATTTTGTCTTTTAACTTCGGATTGTAGCTGGGGTGCTGTTTCAGGAAATCATGCACAATCTGGCAGGCTTCTTTGCTTTGGTAGCTGCCAAACACTGCGGCCAGCCATGATTGCGGAAAGAAAACGTCGCCGGTACGTTGAATTTCTTCAAGCAGTTCCAGGCTTCTGGGCAGGTATTTGATGGATGTGCGTTGTCTTAACGGGTGATTTAAGTAACTCAGCCCGGTGGTTACCCAGGCTTCCTTTGCCCTGTTTGTGCGTTCGGACAGGCTGTTGAAAAATGCGTCGCGTTCCTGTACATTTAAGGAGAGTGCCGGCATGAGGAAAGCCAGCCTGTTCCTGCGTTCAGTATTGCTTATCCGGGCTTGCTGCTGTTTTAGTACCGAAGTAACTGTGTCACTTTTCAGGGCTATGGAAAGTGCCATTGCTGTATAATCATCTTCGGCCAGTTTAATGCCGGCGGGTGGTTTTTGGGTTAACCATATCTGGTAAATACGGCTTGTAGCTTCGGCACTTAAAGCGATGTTTTGGTAAGCGCCAAACAGTATTTTTTTATTATTCGCGGCTGTTTGCAGCTCCATTGCTTCCCATAGGGTATGCGCTAACCCGGTGCTTAAAGCCAGGCGGTCTTCGGGTAAGGTGAACGTCCAGTATATGCTGGTAAGATAACCGGTAAGCAGGCGCAGGTTCATCTCGTTTTTTTCTATGCTGATACTGTGCAGGTAAAGCTTTAATAATTCAGCCGGCTTGAAAGCACGCCCGGCCAGCATATGCTCATACGCATTTATATAAGCCGATGCGCGTTGCAGAGGGCTTTCCAGGTTAAACAGGCTGGCCGTCATTGCTTTATCCGGCGGGAACAGCCCGTAGCCCGTCCCATCCGAGTTAAACAGGATGAACGAGGGTTTTGCGAGGCCTGCCGCTGCCTTCAGTACGATTTGCTGTGCATTCATATTCACCGGGATGGCTTTGCAGTGATCCGGGTAAACCAATGTGAGCTGAAATACCTGCGGCCATAGGCGTTGTGCTCCTGCTTCCGGATGCTGGCTGATGACCAGGCGGCTGATTTTGTTTCCGCTATAATTCGCTTTATAATCAAACACCGGCCTGCCGGGCTGGCTTACCCAGACCTTGTTCCAGGTATACAGGTTGGCCGTGCTGTATTTGCTCAGGATGGCGATCAGTTCGGGCCAGGTTGCATTGCCGTAGGCGTATTTTTTCAGGTATTCGCGTACGCCTTTTCGGAAACTGGTCTTACCCATCAGGCTTTCCAGCTGGCGCATCATAATGGGCGCTTTATGGTAGATAATATTGCCGTAGAGCGAACCGGCCTCCTGTAAATTATCCAGTTGCTGACGGATAGGGTTAGCACCCATGGTCCGGTCAACTCCATAAGCCGCGGGGTAATGGTCCTGCAAAAATTTAAGGTTAAACGTTTCGGTACCCATTAATTTTTCGGTCACCTTATCGGCCATAAAGTTGGCAAACACTTCCTTCATCCAAACATCGTTGAACCATTCCATGGTCACCATATCGCCAAACCACATATGCGCAGTTTCGTGCGAGATCAGATTGGATCGTGCGATCAACTGATCTTTGGTCGCACCTTCATCTAAAAACAAGCTGGAAGCTTTGTACTGTACCTCGCCGGGGTGTTCCATACCGCCAAACTGGAAATCAGGTATGGCCACAAATCCTACTTTTTGAAAGGGGTAAGGTATGCCTGTCCAGTTCTCTAAAAAGCTGATAGCATCCCGGTGTGCCCTGAATATGGAATCGGTGCTTAATTTGATTTTGGTGGAATCGGTTTCCCTGTGCAGAAATTCGGTGCTTCGTGTGCCGGTCACCTGCTTTACATCCGTATACTTCCCTGCGGTAAAGGAGAATAGGTAGGTAGGCAGTTTGTCGCTGGCATTAAAAAGGTAATTCCTGAATTCTCCCTCATCATTTACGTTCTTTAGGATACCATTAGCTAATGCTTTCCATTCCTTTGGCACCTTCAGGCTTAAATTAAAAGTTGCTTTCAGGTCAGGCTGATCAAAACAAGGGAAAACGGTACGGGCGCGGTCGGGCACAAACAATGCATATAAATAATCATCGTTACGGTTTAATGATTCGTTTCCGGCAATAAAATTAACCGTGATATCGTTACGCCCTGCCTTTAAATATTCAGGGGCAATAATGATATGTTCGTTCTTCGCCTCAAAAGGGATTGCTTTCCTTTGGGCCGACCGTACATTTTTAATGTGCTGCGCATCCTGATTAAAATCTATTTGTAGCGGCTGGCCGGTGTCTTTTAAATTAAATGTGATATGCGCCACACCGGTGATATCATCAGCCCGGTTTAAAGGGACTATAAATGACAGGGTATATCCTACCTTACTGATGACCGAATGCCTGTACTGTGCCAATTGGTACGACACGCCTGCCGCTACAGGTATGGGTTTAACTTTTTGTTGCGTTATGGCTACAGCGTTTGAGCTCAGCAACAATAATATCAGTTTTAATAATTTCATGCGTTGATTTAATATCCTAACATCTGGGTTATCGCGCCAATGCTCATCCAGGTCATGGTGCCCACGACCAGCACGCCTAAAATAGTAAGCCATAAGGGTTGCTGGTATGTTGCTATGATCTTTGACCGGTAAGCGGCAATCAGCATCACGCCAAGCGCAATGGGCAATATAAAGCCGTTTATGGCGCCAACGGCCAGTAGTATTTTCACCGGTTTACCTATCGCTAAAAAAATAAAGCAGGATATGATAATGAAGCCTATGATAATTTCGCGGTTCCATTTCACTATCAGCGGGCTAAAACTTCTGATAAACGAAACGGAAGTATAAGCGGAGCCGACTACGGAAGATATACCTGCTGCCCAGATGATCACCCCGAATAGTTTATAACCAAGCTGCCCGGCGGCCAGTTGAAATACGGAGGCCGCCGGATTAGCAGGATCGAGCTTGGCGCCGGTAGTTACAACACCCAAAGCGGCGATAAATAACAACAGCCGCATCAGCGATGCTAACCCGACAGCGCTTAAAGCGCCACGATTAACGACAGGCAAATTTTGTTGTCCGGTTATCCTGGCATCGAGTAAGCGGTGTGCCCCGGCAAAAGTAATGTAGCCGCCTACCGTGCCGCCCACAATGGTTAGCACCGCTGTAAAGCTAAATTGGGTGGGATTCACCGCCCGGATTGCCGCTTCGGCCAGTGACGGGTTACTGACATAAGCAACATACAAGGCCAGCCCTATTTTCAGGCAACCCATGCATTTAGCAAACAAGTCCATGGCTTTTCCGGATTCTTTATAGATAAATATGCCTATGGCCACAATAGCGCTCATGACGGCCCCCTGCCCTGTGCTAACGCCAAACAATACATTCAGGCCCAGCCCGGCCCCGGCGATATTCCCTATATTGAAAGCCATACCGCCCAAAAACACCAGGAACGAAATAAAATAACCCAGGCCGGGTAAAAGCTGGTTGGCGATATCCTGCGCTGGCTGATCGGCTACGGTGATAATGCGCCAGATATTTAACTGGGCAATGGCATCAAGGACAACAGATAATAAGATCACAAAGCCAAAGCTGGCGCCTAACTGTGCCGTAAATACGGCGGTTTGTGTTAAAAACCCGGGGCCTATAGCTGATGATGCCATCAGGAAAGCGGCGCCTGTTAAAACGCTCCAATTGTGCTGTTTTTTCATTTATTGGGCCGGGGCTTTTATACTGATGCCTTCGGCTTTCAGCCTTTCGCTGATCTTTTTGGCAAATTCAACCGCATGTGCGCCATCACCGTGCAGGCATAGCGTTTCGGCTGTCAGGCTGATGGCTTTTTTATTGGCCGATATGACTTGTTGTTGTTTCACCATCATGAGCACCTGGTTGATAGATTGTTGTTCGTCGGTAATCAGCGCGTTACTTTGGGTGCGCGGGGTAAGCGTGCCGTCGTCCTGGTAAGTGCGGTCGGCAAACACTTCTGATGCGGTAGCCAAACCCAGTTTTTTAGCCCAGGTAATCATTTCGCTGTTGGCCAGTCCGTATAAGATCAGCGAGGCATCAAAATCATGCACAGCCTCGGCAATAGCTTTAGCTAAATTAATATCTTTAGCGGCCATATTGTATAATGCCCCGTGTGCCTTTACGTGGTGAAGTTTTCCGTAAGCGGCTTTAACAAAGCCCGATAAGGCGCCTATCTGGTACAGGGTCATCTGGTAGGCTTCATTAGCTGATATTTTCATCTCCCGTCTGCCGAATCCCTGCAAATCGGGTAAGCCGGGGTGGGCGCCAATGGCTACGCCTTTTTTAACCGCCATGCCAACCGTATGCTGCATTACTTCGGGGTCGCCGGCATGGAAACCGCAGGCTATGTTGGCCGATGTGATATAGTTCATCAGGGTATCATCATTGGGCATGGGGTAGTTGCCAAAGGCCTCACCCATATCGCAGTTCAGGTCTATGCTTTGCATGATATCAATTTATAAATATTTGATTTGTACAGCAGTAGTTAGCTGATGTAACTGTTGTTCACGTTCAATATACAGCATTTCTGCTTCACGCCGGCTGATCTCTTTAAAATAAATGGCATCGCCTGGTTTTAGCTGGGCGCACAATGGCATATCTACTCCCGCCACCTGTGCAATGCGCGGATAACCGCCTGTGGTCTGGCAATCGGCCATTAAAAGCACCATGCTGCCGCCGCCGGTAACCTGTATGGTGCCGGGGGTTACGGCTGTACTCAGCAATTCATCTTTCTTGAGACGCGCTATCATTGCGCCTTCCAAATGATACCCCATACGGTTACTTTGTTGACCAATGAGGTATGGTGTTGACAAAAGATCGGTGATACTCCGGCCATCAAACCAGCCAGATTCGTTTCCTCGTACCATCCTTATCGTTTTACGGTCGGCAGGTAAAAAGCATTGCCGCGATATGCTCCATGCGGGATAACTGATTTTTTCGTTATTAAGGCTTTTTAATATTTTTTGTATGCTGTCAGATAGTCTCTCATCGTTTTTTAAGACATCTCCTTTTTTAAGCGCCCGGCCATCCAGCCCGCCAAAACCGGCAGTTAGGAAAGTGCTTTTACTTCCTAAAATTTCCGGCACATCCCAGCCCCCTGCAACGGCCAGGTTGGTGCGGCTGCCGTATGGGTTATTTGTTAATTTTATGGTTGTTCCCGATGGAATAAAAAGAGGGCGTCCGGCCGGTAATCTTTGTTCGCCTGATTGTAATATTGCTCCATCGCCGGCATAAGCGATCAGCAAATCGGTTTCGGAAATGAACTCCGCATCTGCATAAGTAAATTCAATTACCGCTGCGTTGTCTCTGTTACCTACAGCTTTGTTGGCTATCCGCGCCGATAGTGTGTCCATAGCTCCCGATACCGGCACTGCCTGTGAAAGGTACTGGTAACGCCCCATATCCTGTATGGTGCTCATGAAGCCGGGCTTTACTATTCTTATCTGCATGTTACCCGGCCATTAATTTGTTAAATTCCTTTATATCGATGGCCTTAAAGATCACCGTATCACCAGGCTTTAATAATGATGGCTGCCCGCGATTCAGGTCAAACAATTTCAAAGGCGTTTGCCCGATGATCTGCCAGCCACCAGGGGTTTCCAAGGGATATACGCCTGTTTGCTGCCCGGCTATGCCGACTGCTCCGGCCGGTACGGACTTTCGTGGCGTTGCTTTGCGTGGGGTAGCCAAGCGTTCGTCCATACCGCCTAAATAGGCGAAACCCGGGACAAAGCCTATCATATAAACTATATAGGTGGCTGTACTGTGGAGTTTAATTACCTCGCTTGTGCTCATCCGGTGCAAACTGGCTACCTCATCCAAATCAGGACCGAGATTTTCACCATAGCATACCGGGATAATAATGGTATCTCCTTTAATCGGATTAGCTGTTTTCTTCTGCAGATTTAAGTCATTCAGGTAACCCGATACTTTTTCAAAGCAGCCAGCGCCCGGTAAACAAGATTTAATCACTACAACAGGATCATAAAAAACGGTCAGGGTGGAATAGGCTGGTGTGGTTGTATGGAAACCCGGAAATGGCCGCTGATAAAGCAATGCGTTTAAACTATTGACCGCGTCTGATAAATTCCCTGCAATTTGTTGTCCAAACTCAACCGTAACAGCCACTTCGCTTAAATAATAAATTTTAAAGACTCCGTCAGGCATGGGTATATTTAACTGTTAAGCAACCGGGTTTTATTTGGATAAATCTCGGCAATACTATTTATAGTTGCAATTATACGCCGGCATTCCATAAAATTAATGGAAATCAGGTGTTGGTTCGTTTTAATACCCGGATGGACTACAGCAGGCTAAAGACAAACAAAAAATATAAATAACCTGGAACGGGCGGGTTTAAAAAGTTGCAGGTTAACGAACAAAAGCAAGCCATAAAGCCTTTATTATTAAGCATCACTTTGGCGCGATATAGCCTTTTATATCAAGCTAAAACTAGGTAAAAGTGTCAACTAACATTTTTTTTACCCGGGCTTTCCGAGGCAGGTCCGCTTTGTGTCTCAGTTATCTGGTTAAATAACTGACTGAGTAGCCAATGAAAACTTGCCAGTTGCAAATTAAAATCGAAACTTAATACGATTGTTAAATACAGGGAGATACATTTTTAATTATTCAAGAGTTCGGTTTTTCCGAACTGTTGAATTTTACCTAGACCAAAAGACCCCGGTTTATTTCCTATTGCTGACACAATAATTCCACAGTCCAAATTTTGGCGTTTAAAAAATAACCCGTAAATTGGCCTCTGTAAATCAGAAACGATGATTTGCCTCATGGTAAGGTGGTTACCGAAGAAAGACTCATAATCTTTTGGTCCCTGGTTCGAGCCCAGGTGGGCGCACAAAAATGGTAAAATCCCGCTTCTATGTCAGAATCGGGGTTTTTGCTTTAGAATATTTACATCCATTTTCTCAATATGCAGTTTATCTACTATACAGAGATTTTTTGGGTTCGATGTTTCAGCAACTCAGACAGATCTTCGTTTCATAAGATGAATAAATCTATTCAACCAATCCCCGTTGTTTATTAGCCTCCGCAAATTGCTGAATATCGTTGTTGTTGAATACTACCAACTCAATAACATTTGCATGGCGCCGTAAAAACGGGGGAACAATTTGAAGCGCTTCTTCTTTGCTGTCGAACTCACTGATGAAAAACGATTTGTGAACGCCCGATTTGCAGCCCCACCAGGCATGTGAAAGCAGGTGTGAGCCCGACCCTACAAACAATTTGATCACGTGCTGGCATTCAACAGTGTTTTCTGAATGGGGAATTTCTATTAGGTAAGTTGTCATTTTTTTAGGTTTAATTGGTGAAATAATCATTAGGGTTGCTTTGCTATAATCCAAACCAACGGGCTTTTCGGCTCGAGCCAAAATGTTGCTTATCAATTACCAGGGCTTCAGAAGCATCATGATGAATGCCAAAGGGTTTGGGGCCAGAGAAAAAGTCAACATCAACACGCGCCACCTCACCTTTACCAAATTCAATATAGCAAGAGCCTGCACCAGTGTAAGCACTTTCGTTTTCTTTTCCCCGATAAGCCGCAATAATAGAAGCCGCGGCAATTTTTGCAGCGCCTTCGGCGAATACGCCGGCCTTTGGTGTGCCTACGCTGGTTACATCGCCAATTGCGTAAACATTTGGAAACCTGGTCAATAAATTTTGCCTGTCAACTGGTATCCATCCGTCAACCGTCAAACCGCTTTGCAATACCACATCCGGCGCAACGTGCTTTGGAATACCAAGAAACAGATCGAAAGGCATTTCAGTTCCATCATCAAGAACTACAGTATTTGCGCGAAGTGATGCCACTTTGTGCTGCGGTATGAATTGAATACTTCTTTCTTCAAAAGCCTTGATCAAAGCTTTCGAGGAATCTGGCGACGGAGGAATTGGAGATCCAAACGGTATCACCAAACTTATTGTGCAGGCATTACGTACGCCGGCTCTGGTAAGATGATCGTGCAGCATCAGCGCTGCTTCACTGGGTGCCGGCGGGCATTTAAAAGGCGCTCCGCATACACCTACAATAGCATGGCCTTTCCTAAACCGGGCGATGTGATCCCTCAATTTTTCTGCACCTTTAAAAGTATAATATTCGTTGCCGTGTTCAGCGAGTCCGGGGGTTGCATTAATGTTGTAATTGGCACCAAGCGCTACCACCAATACATCTGCCTCATGAGTTCCGTTTTGCGTAGTAACAGTTCTGGTTAGCGGGTCAATAGCCGTGATTGTTTCTTTACAAAACCTTACGCCCGGTTTGGCAATACTGCTATAAGATATTTTGACTGCATCGGGTGCTTTGTAACCAAACATAACATCCAGCTTTGAAAAGCCAAAATAAAAGGAATCATTCTGATCTATTAGCGTAAGATCAAGGCTCTCCCCTATCGTTTCAGAAAGTATGGAGCTGAGCTCTAACCCTCCAAAACCAGCTCCCAATACCACCACACGTAATTTCATTTCCTATTTTTTATGTTTGTTTAAAAAATATTTTTGAGATAACAGCCAGGGACGGGCATAACCCTGTAACAGCTCCAAGAATAAAACCAGCGGCGGGAACATAAGCACCCAACTTGTTCTGGAGAAACCCGTAAGATAAATGCCTGTCCACAAAATCGCGCCTACAAAGGCAAACCATATGCGCATTGATTTTGACGCTCTCATAATTTCTTTACCATGTTGGAATAAATGAGTGATTTCAGATTAGTTTTTACCTGGCTGCGGAACAAAACGCAGGTAAGGTTTAACAATCTTTAACCCCACCGGATACTTTTCCCGTGCATCTGCCTCAGCTAATGCTGCCGGAATGATCACATCATCCCCGTTGTTCCAGTTTACCGGCGTAGAAACCTGGTACGCTGCGGTAAGTTGCATAGAATCAAGCACACGAAGTATTTCGTTAAAGTTACGACCGGTCGACATTGGATAAGTCAAATGTAGCTTTACTTTTTTGTCTGGGCCAATAACAAATACAGTGCGTACAGTTTGATTGTTAAGAGGCGTTCTGCCTTCTGAAGTACCAGGTTCGTCGGCAGGAAGCATGTCATACAATTTGGCAATGGTTAGTGAAGGGTCGCCAATCATGGGATAGTTTACTGCCACTCCTTGTACGTCTTCAATGTCTTTTTCCCATCTTAAATGGCTCTCTACAGGGTCGACACTAAGACCGATAACCTTGCAGTTCCTTTTCTCAAACTCAGGTGCCATTTTTGCCATGTAACCGAGCTCGGTAGTGCAAACCGGCGTAAAATCTTTCGGGTGGGAGAAAAGAACAGCCCAGCCATTGCCGATCCAGTCGTGAAATTTGACGGTGCCCTTTGTTGTTTCGGCTTGAAAATCTGGTGCGATATCGCCTAATCTGATGCTCATGACTTTTGTATTTTAATTGTTTGATAATGATGAAGTGAATTGTCTTATTATAATAAGATGTGTCTCTTTTTGCAGTTTTCGCATTCGTAAATTTGGGGCTTTACGGCTCCGAATGTGATCAGTGTTATAAAGCGGCTTATAAATGTTTTTTTTTTGAATCAACCAAATTACCCCCGCACGCTGTGCAGCGTACCCCTATCACTGTTCGTTTAATAATTATCTTGTCTAAATCTATCAGTGTCATAACAGGTATGAAATTGCATACGTTTAAAATGATTCTGAAATAAAAGGGATAAACGCACCCGGTTAGGGACGAACTACCGGAAGTTTGTGAAAAAGAAAAGTATCGGGCTATTAAGCTTCTTTTATTCCTAAAGCTTTAAAGAGATCTTCTTTATACGATTTCCCAACGGGGATCTTAGTTCCGTTAACCGAAACTTCCGTAGGAAAAACATCGTCAACCAGGTTGATGTTTACAGAATAACTGCGATGGATACGAATGAACGTTCGCATATCCAGCTGCTCAATAAAATCGCTAAGCGTCGACCGAACCATTACTTTCTTGTGCGACTTGAGATTCAATGTGACGTAATTCGCATCACTCTCCAGGTATAGCAGGTCATTAAAAAATATCTTCCTGAATATGTACCCATCTCTCACAAACATATACTCTTTTGGATGATGGGTATTTGGATGGTCTTGCCTTGCGTTGTCGCGGTTAGCGGTAAAATTGCTGAATGCAATTTCAATAGCGGCAAACAGTTCTTCTTTTGTAAAAGGCTTAACAATATAAGCATGAGGCTTCACCTTTTTAGCGCGTTCAATCGTTTCGCCATCGCTGTTAGCGGTTAAAAAAATAAATGGTATGCGGTACAATTCATTAAGCTTTTCGGCTACATCTATCCCATCTTTTTTGCCTGATAACTGGATGTCCAGCAATAATAGGTCAGGCTTATCCAGATCAAGCATTTTCATTGCTTCGGTATAGTTAATAGCAGGACCGCAATGAGGGTAGCCCAATTCATCCAGGGTGTTCAAAATGGTTCTGGCTATTACGAGTTCATCTTCTACAATACCTATTTTTAAAACGCTCATGGGCTTTAGTCTTCTTTTTTACGCAAGTCGCGGTTAGTAAAGTTAATAATAAATGAAGCGCCGTTTTTGTACTCATATTTCACATTACCACCAATTTGCCTGCTCAGGTCATTAATCAATTGTAAGCCGAGTGTAGTCGCACTGGCTAAATCAAAATCTGTAGGCAAACCAGGGCCGTTATCGGAATAAAATAGTTCATATTTACCTTCAGCTACAGTATGAATTTCGAGGTCTATCTCACCGGCGGTGCTATCATTAAATGCGTATTTGAAAGAATTGGATAACAATTCATTCATAATCAGGCCAAGGGGAACTGCAGAATCAATGTCAAGATGAAAAACAGGCACCCCGACATTTATCACTATCTTATTTTGCTTTTTATAAACACTCTCTACTTGTCGGCACAAATCGTTTACGAAGCGTTTTAATTCGATACTGCTTAGATTTTCAAATTGGTAGAGATTTTGGTGTATCAACGCAATGCTTCTTACGCGGTTGCGACCTTCCATCAATGCATCTTTTGCGGTTTCATCATTCACGGTTTTACTTTGCAACTCCAGCAGGCCCGAAATAACCTGCAAATTATTCTTTACGCGGTGATGAATTTCTTTCATAAGCACATCTTTGTCCGTAAGTAGTTCCACCTTTTCTGATAATGATTGTTTTAGCTGTGCGGTTCTTTCGCTTACAATTTGCTCCAACTTACTTTTATCAGCTGCCAATTGTTTTGTTCGCCATTTTATTATCCGGTAAACTGCCATTATCAGAAAAACGGCAAGCAATGTAATAAACCACCATTTAAAATAAAATGGCTTTAGCACAAATAAGGGGATAGTTAACTCGCTTTTACTCCAGGCGCCCTCCCGATTCTGTGCTTTGATATGTAATATGAACTGCCCATATGGCAAACCACTGATGCGAATAGAATTTTCATTAAAATAGATCCAATCTTTGTCCACCCCTTCAATCTTATAGGCATAATGGTGCACTTCGTCTTTTGCAAAATCCAGCAACTGAAATTCAAGTGTAAAAAAACGATCATTCGGCGCCAGTATAATTTGTGAGCTATTCAATAACTCCGTTGTTTCATTAACCAGCTTGTTTTGCGAACCAATAAACTGGTTAAAAGCAATTACACGTAACGGCACGTTAAACGAGCGGGTATCTTCTATCAGATCTTTTGGGTTAAACCCGATAATGCCGTCTAATCCGCCAAAAAAAAGCTGTCCGTCCTTTGCTTTGAACGAAGAAGTCCTGTTAAACTCGTTGTTCGATATGCCATTTGCTATAGTATAGGTATTTGCAGCAAATGTTTTCTTATTGAAACGGATCAAGCCATAATCGGAGCTGATCCAAAGGTTATTATATTCATCCGGTTCTATCCTGTACAAGACATCCGAAGAGAAGCCGCTGGCGATATTGAATTGCTGAAATGTATTTGCTTTCCTGTCCCAGCGGTATAGGCCTTCTCCATTGGTGGCCAGCCATACAATGCCATTAGCATCGGCATAAGCATCTAATAAACTAAGCTGAGCGATGACTGGTGATCGTTCATTAACAATTGTCCATCGCCGATTGCCTTGTTTATGACCATCAATAATTTTGTATAACCCGTTCTCTGCCACTGCCCATATCGTTCCCGCCTTATCTGTAAAAAAACGGTACACAAATTTTGCTTCGGGAAGTTTTTTAGATTCATACTCAAGTGAATCAAACTTTTTGCTGTTGGAATTGAATAACGAAAACCCGTTGGTTCTTCCCAACAACAGCAGGCTGTCATTCACAGAAAACAAGGACCATATTTCATCCATTTGCCCGCCCGTGTATTTAGACAGTGTATTTTTTTTGTCATTATACTCATACAGACTATAGCCACCACAGTACAACGACGAATGATGATTGGTAAGTGCGTACTTATATTGATCGTCGGTAACGTACTGCATTTCACTGCCTTGTTGCTGAAAAGTATGTGTCCAGATATTCGCCACTACCTTGCCGGTTTCGTCGGCGTATATTCCACGGGCCTGGTTGTTTTTTTCAACAGATTGTTGCCTGGTTGTAAAATAGGGTTTAAAGCGGTTTTTCTCTATCTTCAATTGCAACACGCCGAGCGTAGTGCAAAGCCAGAGGTTTCCAAAATTGTCTGGAAAGAGGTTGTAAATGAAAAGATTTTCAAAGGTCTTTATTTCTGAGTTTGAGGCTACTTTCAAAAAAATATTTTCATTCCATAGGTATAGCCCATCGGGAATATCAAGAATACTGGATGTGCCATCCGTTGAGTTTGCGGCCTGGTACCAATATTTTCCTTTTATGCTGTCTGTATTAAATCCTTTTATATCGGCCGGGAACTTAATTTCACCCTTACCCGTTATCATCCCAATATTAAATGTATTGGGTTGGGCGGTAGTGGTATAGGTAATTAAAAGATCATGCCGACTGTTAAAACCAACCGGCAGCGATCTTTGCGCATCTTTTTGAATAAAGGCGATCACGGTATCTTTTGTTACCAAATACTGTGTGGACTGGGTGAATATTTTCAACAACGTTTTTCCCATGCCGAACATGCAGAAATGACCTGTAGCCCTATAATCCAAAGAAGACGCGACACCCGACCTATCCCAGTCTTTCATTTCATAGCGAAGTGTAAACCCTTTTTGGGAAGTGTATTGCCAAAGCCTGAAAGGACGGGCTGTAAGGAAATCAATTTGATTAGTACCGTCATTGGAGATCCAGTAAACATCGCGCTCTTTAAAAGGCAGTTTTGGAAAAGCATCCGTTAGTGTTTTAACCTCCTGTGTCACAGCATTCATCACATCTACCTTACCGTTAGTTGTAAGCTGAAAGCCGGTACTGCCGTATTCAATGAACAGGTTATTGGCGTCATCTTTGGCAAGCTGTACCACTTTGTTATCCTGCAGACGATTTCTCTGGCGGGTAAAAAGCAAACAATTTTTCCCATCGTAGCGATTAAGCCCGTTGCGTGTACCAAACCACATAAAACCAGCCTTATCCTGTAAGCCGCAAAACACTTCGTGAGAAGCCAGCCCATCTTCAATAGAAATCATTCTTTTGGTGATGGTATAGCCGGCAGTATTATTTTCAAATTTGCTTTGCCCAAAAACAAATACGCCGGTTAATATTAAAACCAAAATCAATATGTGGCGAGAAAGAAACAGGCGGCTCATAATATTGTTGAAGATACTTTTTTTTGATTATAATCCCATTGCCCTGTTAACAGGCACCGATTAAGATTTGCAGCTATTTACTCATCAATAGGGCACCATGTAGTACAAAAAACCTGAAGGCTTCAACACCACATTTGGAGTTAAAACAAGTATGCATAAATCAACTACTCAGAAAAAAATGACTGGAAGATTCATAATCTTTTGGCCCCTGGGGTTCGAACGAGTTTTACCAGGTTGATAGTGAGGCTAATTTTCTTAAATCATCGATAAAATGGTTCAGGAAGCACCCAGGCGGGCGCACAAAAGCGAGTAGCCGGTGGTTATCCGTCTTTTTTGTAAGCTATTATTTTTTTACAGGTATCGGAATATCAGGCAACCGAATAACCCGGTGACTATATTTGGCATCACTTTCCGAGTGGGTAACCATTATGATAGTCGCTCCGTCTTTATTCAGCTCGTTTAGTAAGTCCATAACTTCCTTGCCATTCTCATAATCCAAATTTGCTGTTGGCTCATCTGCAAGTATCAATTTAGGCCTGTTCACCACTGCCCTTGCCAATGCAACGCGCTGCTGCTGACCACCTGATAATTGCTGCGGGTAAGTTTTTCGGCGCTGATCTATATGCATTTTATCCAATATTTCCTCGGTCCTCTTTGCACGTACTGAAGTTGGTAAACCGGTGTAGATCATAGGAAGCTCCACATTTTCAAATACGGTCAGATCATCGATCAAGTTAAAATTCTGGAATAAAAAGCCAACATTTTGCTTACGCAGGGCTGCACGTTTACGCTCATTAAAATGGGTTACTTCAACACCGTTGAAAACATAGCTTCCGCTATCGGGATCGTCAAGAAACCCTAAAATATTCAGCAGGGTTGATTTTCCGCAGCCTGATGGGCCCATGATCGCCACAAATTCGCCTTCATCAACCTCGATGGACATTTTGTTTAATGCCACAATATCCAGCTCATCAGTATGGTAGCATTTTTCGATATCAGAGATCTTTATCATATGCTTTAGATTTTAGAGGGTTAAAATCATTATAAAGCTAACGTTATCCTGTCTTCTATTTAAAAAAAACAGATGGAGTAGGATAGGTAAAATACCACAAAACCAGGTCAATATAATATCATAATCGCCCTTTAGGGGTGATTATGATATTGTATATAGTGCAACTTATACCGGCAGGTACTTATTGAGCACTTTGCCGTGTTTGAAGGCTATTGAACTTTCTAATTTCAGTATCTTCCTTTCCTTAAAAATGGAAAGCCCTGCACCGATGGCTACAGGGTTAACGATGATATAATATTCATCAATAAGGTTAAGGCTGATGAGCGAACTTACAAAACTGGCGCCGCCATAAACAATGATATCCTTGCCTGGTTGTTCTTTTAGCGCCTGTACTGCAGTAGCCAGGTCGCCGTTTTCTACTTCCAGGTTCCTGCCAGTGATGGCTGTCTCCGTGCGGCTGAAGGCGATCTTGCGCATATTTACCATCCGTTGCGCCAAAGGATAAGCGGGGTTGTCGGGCATGTTATCAACCATATTTTCCCAGTGAGCGATAAAGTCGGGGGTCATTTTACGCCCCAGCAAAATGGTATCGCAGCTGTCGGCCAACTCAATTATTTTCTGGAAACCGGCTTCATCCGGGCCGGCCAGAAACACCCAGTCAATTTCGCCATTAAGCCCGCCTACAAAGCCATCAAGTGTTATGTTTACCTGTAATTTTAATTTTCGCATTGTAATCGTTTTTAAAAAGTGATGTATTATCCTAACAGCTCTTCCAGTTGGTTGAGGCCCATGGTAAAGCCCGTCTCGAAGCCCATCTTTAGAAGCTGCTCCAACCCGAAGGTATCATCAAAGGTGATGGTCACGTTTACAATGGTAATGTCGTTGTTCTCGCTCATTTCCACCAGCCAATACATAGCTGGAAAGTCGTCTAAGGGCTTGCCATTCTCATCACAGAATTTACAGGTCGACTTAAAACTGTTCGGCGCGTCAATGGCCTTATAGATGCTTATGCTCCAATGCGTATCACCTTCCGGGCCTACCATGGCATAAAGCCAGTGCCCACCCTCTTTAAAGTCCATGGTCTTTGTTTTGGCATTCCATGGTTTGGGCCCCCACCATTGATCCAATTTATTGCTTTCCGTCCAGGCGCTCCATACCTTTTGGCGCGGCGCCTTAAATTCCCTAACAATGTGCATTGTCTTGTTCGCGGTGTCTTTGCTGATGCTGATCATGTTGTGTTTGTTTTAAATGTTATTTAAAAGGTTGTCTAACTGGTCAAAACGGGTCTCCCAAAGCTTACGGAAGGCTTCCATCCAATGGTCTATCTCTTTCATCTTTTCTATGTTAAGCTGGTAATAGATCTCGCGGCCGCTGTGTGTTTGGTCAACGGCGCCACATTCGGCCAATATCTGAATGTGTTTAGACACCGCTTGCCGGCTGCTGCCAAAATGCCCGGCAATGGCGTTGGGAGTCAGGGCGCCTACGGTAAGCAGGGTAAGAATGGCCCGGCGGGTAGGATCGGCTATGGCCTGGTAAATATCGCGTCTCATATATATGCAACTGTTTAATTGCAAATATATATGCAATTATTCAGTTGCGCATTTTTTTTTAACATTTTTTGGCGATATAATTAGTGTGTGCGGAAGTATAAAAGTGATCCTTGTAGATTGAAGACGGCAAAGCCGTTTAGTGTACCCTTAGAAAGGTAACCTTTTCCCAATAACCCAGTTATGTTTCATACCGTTAACAAGGAAAAGGCACCTATGAGATGAACATTTACAGGCCCCGGAATCACCTCCCCGATCCTAATAAAGGAGAATACGAGGCGTTAAAAGTTTTTGTATCGTTCAAACAGATACCGTTAATAAATTGTTCTAATGTATACTTCTGTATTAGCCAGGGTATCATTAATCATGGTATCACATGACAATACGCTTCTTTTACGTTTGGTGTATTTATCGCACAATTCAACCACACATGTGCCGCAGCTGCCCATACCACAGCACAAGCCAAAACCCGGAATAGCCAAACGATCAGCGATTAATGTCATCAGGCTGTGGTATTCCTTATAATAAACCTGGATGACGTATCTTTCATCCCTGAATATGAGTGTTAATGTTATATTTCTTTTTTGGCTTTCCATGGGCTGCCGGGGGCACTTCTGTCCTATTTTTCAGATGCTTTTTTAAAAATGGTCTTCCCTTTTAATACCATTTTCATCCGCTGGCGCTTTAAAGAGATATGCGTAATGGCCGTTTCATTTTCATCAAATTGTTGTTTGTAGCTCGATATAATGTGCCTATAGCTTAATACACCCACTACCTTATTACCGGCAAATACCGGCAGCGCATCAACATCCTGCTGTGCCATTAATTCAACAGCGCTCCGCAGGCTATCGCTTACTTTTATTGCACCATTATTTTTTTTCGATAACCCGGCAACCTTAAAACCATCGTCGTACTTTGCAGAATATATATCTGAAACTTTTACCGTACCCTGAAATTCTGATTTATCATTAAACACGGCGAGCCAACTATCTTTAACCGGGTTTACGGCCAGCCATTCTTTTACTTGCCGGATGCTCATGCCTGCATTGAGTTTAATGTTCTCTTTACTCATTACCTGTGACACGTTGATTTTTTGAAGCACATCCGGCTCATAGGAATCAGGCGTAACAACACCCCTTCGGGCTATCTTTTCGGTCATAATGGTATTCTCCATCAGGAAAAAAGAAACAATGTACGATGCCGTGCAGGCGCCCAACAATGGCAGCAGTGCATGTGATTGCATAGTAGCCTCCAAAGCGAAAGTAATACTTGTAAGATAAGCCCGGGATGCACCCGCGAACATGGCAGACATGCCAATTAATGCCCCCATTGGTATGCTGATACCGATATCTGGAAATAAACCCAGTAACACGGTGCTGATAATTGCACCGGCAGCGCCGCCAATAGTTAACAACGGAGCCAGGGTACCGCCTGATGTTCCACTACCTAAAGCAATAGCCCAGGAAAGAAACTTAAATAAACATAAACTTAAAATTAAGGCTAAGGGCACCTGGCCGGTAAGTAAATGGGTTATATTATCGTACCCCACTCCCAACGTATGCGGATAAAAGTAGCCAATTAATCCAACTGCCAAACCGCCTAATGCCGGCCACCACATCCAATGAACAGGTAATTTTTCAAACCAGTCTTCAATCAAATAAACTGCTTTTGTTAATGCTAATGAAAGAAAACCAATAAGTATCCCGATAAAGCTGTATACAGCTAAGGCTAAATTAGACGGCGTCTCGAGGTCAGGCATCGGGAACACCGGTCCGGCTTCAAAAAGTAAATGATGACCTGCCGCACCCGTAATGCAGGCCAGGGCAACAGGAAGGATAGCCTTAGGCGAAAATTCAAACAGCAGCAACTCAATAGCCAGAAAAACAGCCGCGATAGGCGTACCGAATATGGCCGACATACCAGCCGTAGCGCCTGCTGCTAATATAACTTTACGTTCGCTTGAAGTAATTTTTAACAATTGCCCCAGCGTTGAACCAAGCGCCCCGCCTGTAGCAATAATTGGCCCTTCGGCACCAAAAGGCCCGCCGGTACCAATTGCAATAGCCGATGATATTGGCTTTAAAAAAGTAATAGACGGTTTAATTTTACTTTGGTTCACTAAAATTTGTTCCATTGCTTCTGGTATGCCATGCCCCCTGATTGCTTTGGAGCCATATAACGCCATTAAGCCAACTAAAACGCCACCGATGGCTGGTATAACAATTACCCAAATACCCAGGTGATTATTGGCAGGGCTATGAAAGCTTAAATCAAATGTTCCGTAAAAGGAAATATTGGTAACGAGGTTGATGAGCAGCACCAGGAATTTAGCTATAAAACTTATGGCTACAGCTACCAATACCGCATACATGGATATTTTTATTAACCGGCTTTTTTTAAAGCTTACATATTTTACGTCTTCTTCTAATGATGTTAAAATTGGCGAAATGGGAATACTGTCAGCGCGCTTACTGTTGATCATTGATATTTATATTGTTTAAACAATGTTTATTTATTAATTTTAATTGCAAAATTAGATAATTTTATTGCATAAACAATGTTTTAAATAAAACAAGCATATAACTTATTCAGAAACGACAATCATGTAAAACATGAAAACTATCAATAAATTTCAAGATTGGGGTAACCGGCATCATCCTGCCGCTATAGATGTTGTGCGGATATTGCTTGGGCTATTCCTGCTTTTGAAAGGTTATGCTTTTTTACAAAACATGGCTTATTTAAGGTGGATGCTTTCGACCCAGGACCTTGCCAACCTGCCGCCGGAAGCCATTTCCGTTATCATGTTTTATGTAATTTTCTGTCACATGACCGGCGGAGCATTGTTAATGCTGGGGATCTTAACCAGGTTGGTTTGTTTAATGCAATTGCCGATTATTTTAGCCGCCATATTTGTGATCAATATTTTTAAATCTTCCCTTAATACCGAGCTCTGGCTTTCAATTTCAAGTGGAATATTGTTATTGGTGTTTCTACTGCTTGGCTCCGGGCCTTTATCGCTCGATAACTACTTTAATAAATTAAAAGCGGAATGAAGCAAGTTCAACACGGCATGCTGTTATGTCACATTTATTTTTGCAATTTAGCCCCTGAATGAAGGAAACAAAAAACGGTTGCGATTTAACCAGCTGCTATCTGTGTACGCACTGCGCCGGGGATTGGAGACCAGCTATCGCGGCTCATAAAAAAAACTTTACCATTAAAAAGGGGCAGCGGATTTTTAGCGAAGGCGATTCGGTTACCGGGATCTATTTTATTTTCTCGGGTAAGGTAAAGGTACATAAACGATGGGATGCCGATAAAGAGATCATACTTCGGTTTGCAAAACCAGGAGATATTCTGGGTCATTTAGGCTTAGGGAATGAGCCGGTATACCCGGTGTCAACAACAGCGATTGAACCTGCATCGGTTTGTTTTATTGAACTGCCGTTCTTCGAATCTTCATTGAATATGAACCCGAAGCTTACTTACTCGCTGATGAAGTTTTTTGCCAATGAACTCCAGGAATCTGAAAAACGAATGCGAAATTTGGTTCATATGCCTGTGAAAGAACGCATTGCATTAGCCCTGCTTACTTTAAAAAAGCAGTTTGGGGTTGATGATACCGGCGCACTAAATATTGAGCTTTCCCGGCAGGATTTATCTTCCTTTGCAGCTGTTTCCTATGAAACACTATTCAAAGTTACAAACGACTTTATTCGTAATAACCTGATAGAAGTTAAAGGCAAAAATCTCAGCATCACAAATGAAAACGCCTTGATGGAAATGACCCTGGATTTAAAAAACAAATAGCCGCTTTGTTTAAATTATATATTACGTTTTTCGCTTTTTCAAAAAAATAACCGACCTGGCTCCTTTGGCTTAAAAGGCAAAGTATAACAAGGAAGCTGTTTTGGTTTGAATTCAATTAAGAGTGAAGGTCATTAATTTAACGCACAATGGGATAAGCCCAATTGATACCAGAATAAATAAACCAACCCTTACATAATTCAAACTCTTCCAAAGCATAGTTTTATTTAATAAATCAGTTCTTACGGAAGAGGCATTTGCAATCTTCTGAAAATCAATGATATTAGGCGCAAAATACAGTAATGTCCATACTCTGACAACAAAATGTACTGCAAATAAAATTAAAAGCCAATTTCTGACTAAGTCTAATTTCCAACAAAATATAATTGCAAGGATAAAAGTTATCTCGTGAATGGAATGTAATACTATCCAAAAGAGTTTAAAGTCGAGTCCATATTTGCCCTTGAATATTTGGAATGAATCAGGTGGTGATGCCGTCCATTTTGGGACGATAACTATTGTCTCAAATATTTGAGCGCCATTCATTAAGAAGTAAATAAGTGTAGTAACGAAAAGCCATATTTCTGCCCTTAACAAGTAATTTGATGTTATACTATCCATATTCCTATTTTTTAGATTTATTTAAATTGTCTGTCACTTCCTTCATTATTTCCATCGCTGAAAGCATATATCTTTCTATAATTTCAATTTCGTTTTCTTTTAATTTTGAAATCATGCTTACCATCTTTTTTTGTAAATCTGAAAATGGTCCACCCAATAGCTTCATTGCAGTTTGAGTATTAGGTACTATTATAATTTTTCTTCGATCATGCTTGTCAAATTCTCTTTTTGCCAAATTGTTTCTTTCAAGCCGATCTATTACTCCTGTTACTGCACCTGTTGTTAAGCCTGTAATTTTCGATAGGTCACCCGCCGACATAGAACCATTTCTTATTAAAATCCCTAAATATTTATGATCTGTTCCAGACAAACCTGCACTATGGGCAATTGCTTCGTGCATTGCGATGGTAATGTCTGAGAACTGTCTTCCCATATCGGAAATTGCTTGTATATTCTGTTTGTCTAATTCCCTCTTCATAGAACAATATTTATCTTACAATATAAGCATCTTAGTTACAAAGATAATAAACTGAAAATGTTTTCAAATCATTTTTTCATAAAACTCAAAAAACTTTCCAGGGTTATTTTATATTTCCGGCAAGCCTATATCATCAAATCGTGCATAAGTGGTTAGGGAAGCACCCAGGCGGGTGCACCGGAAGCGAATAGCCATTGGTTATTCGCTTTTTTATGGTTTGACTTTGGGCTCATAAATGGGATCTACGGCATATTGGTTTGAAGTTATAAACTTCGAACAGCGGTTTTTTTTGTAAGATTGCGAATAATCGCCGTTATACTTGGGAATAGCTTTGTTTTTTTTGATATAACCGCATAACAGTAATTCAGTTCAAAGATTTAGGACATGACTTACTTTAGGTTCGTTAATCTTTTGAAAGCCTAAGGTTTCATAAAATTCGTTTGCAGCAGGATTATCAGTAAACAGCCGGAGAACAGTAAAATGTGGCTTTCCTTTATCAATGATGGTTTCCATTAGTAACGACGCGTAACCTTTTCTTCGATGAACCTCCTGAACATATAAATGACGGACCCGTCCAATGTTTAAATCCCTGGCATAAGGATCATAGTTCAGGCCGCCGATGGCAACCAAATCTTTTGCTAAAACCAGTCCCCATAATTTTTCACCCGGCTTGGAGAATTTATTTGCTCCGCTGTTCCAATCATCGATTGTTCGTTGTATGAAATTATTCCCGTTGATCTTCGATTCCTTCAACAAACTATGAACGAGGAAAAAATTCAGATCCGTAAATTCTATTAATTTGAGGCTATCGGTTGACAACATCTTCAAATTTAAAATAATAAAATGTATTGAGCTGCAAACACCGGAACCCTGTTGGCCGGGGCCGTAATAATTTATTTTAACTATTAAAAACATGATACCGTTTCGACAAACGCACAATTGGATTCTTATAAAAAATGGATTTAGAGCATACAGCGCTTCAACTCATCCATAAAATGGTTCTGGAAGCGCTCAGTTTAACCACACCCGAATGAATAAGACCGCGATTCCAGGCCAGAATCGCGGTTTATCATTTTTGTCATTTTTTTAATCCGCATTTCAGGGCAGTTTTAATCCTTTTTTGGTTCGGGGCCATCAAGCCAACCAACTGTGTATTAATAAATCAGGTATTATTTTGCTTTTTTTTAATCGCCGGCGTAGTTAACTTTAAACGAAATGAAAAACCTTGTTTACCATTTATCGTTGCTGAAAATAAATATTCAATTATTGAAAACTATTTAACGGACCTGTGTAATGACAAATAACCTACGAGTACGTTCTGTTGACCTTTTGCGCGGCGCTATCATGGTGCTGATGGCCATTGACCATGTGCGCGTCTATTCAGGTATGCCTTCCGGCGGGCGTGACCCCGCTATTTTCTTTACCCGCTGGGTTACCCATTTTTGTGTTTCGGGCTTTGTGTTCCTGGCGGGAGCCTCGGCATTTCTCTATTACCAAAAACTGAATGACCGTGGGGTCTTGTCGCGCTATCTGTTGGTTCGTGGCCTGCTGTTGGTAGCGCTGGAGCTGACACTTATCCGTTTCTGCTGGACTTTTAACCTGGATTTTAAATCCTTCATGCTGGCCGGGGTAATCTGGATGCTGGGTTGGTGTATGGTATTGATGTCAGCAATTGTCTGGCTGCCTGTCCGTGCAGTTTGGATCTCCGGGCTGGTTATGATCGCTTTACAACAACTATTCGGCCTGGCGCCGGCAAGTTGGACATGGTGGCATTTCATTTATCCTAACAGCGAAGATGGATTAGGCTGGATAAATGTACTGTATGTGCTGGTTCCCTGGATCGGGGTGATGATGGTGGGCTATGGTTTTGGGAAGCTGCTGACTATAGAACCGGTTAAACGTAACAGGTTATGCCGGCAGATCGGACTTTCGGCTACCGCCTTGTTTTTGGTGGCGGGCAGTTTACTGGCTTTTTTTGTAAATAAAGGCGATATGCCCTTTATTTACCGTTTGCTGAACCAGCAAAAATATCCGCCCTCGCAACTCTTCCTGCTCATGACTCTGGGGCCGCTGATAGCATTGACACCTTTTGTAGAGAAAGTGCGCGGCTGGTTTGCCGGTGTATTAACCACTTTTGGCCGGGTACCCCTGTTTTATTACATACTGCATATCCTGCTGATTCACCTGCTGGCGCTGGGCCTCAATTTTGTGCTGTATGGCAATAGTCACCAGGAATGGTATCATACTGCACCTTTTGCAGGAGTGCCGGAAGACCGGCGCTGGGGTTTACCCTTGCTATACCTCATTTTTACCATAACCGAAATTTTACTGTACCTGGCCTGTCGCTGGTATGCCCGGTATAAATCACTACACCCGCATCAACCATGGCTGAAATACCTGTGATACAAAGAAAAGCAGCCGCCGGGGCTGCGCGGGTGGGCGATGTGGGGTTGCTTGCAACTGCTGCTTAAATTAAATATGGAGCAGATATAAATGCCATAGAAGAAGAATATCAGTCTACACCGTTAGGGTTGGCGGCCCGTTGGGGGCATTTGGGCATGGTGAAATATTTATTACAACAGGGTGCCGCCCCCAACCGCTCTGGCGCGGGCTGGTCGGCACCACTGGCCTGGGCTACCCGCAAAGGGCACCACGACATTATTAACTTATTAAAAAATGGTTATGATAGCCCCCCGCCGGGTCCCCGCCTCCCTTTTTTTAATTAAGCATTAACTATTTGAGGTGAAAAAGACCTCATAAACTCCTGTGCTTTTTCCACCATCTGTTCTGAACCAATAAAAATAGCAGAGCGTTGGTGAAGCTCCTCCACCTCTAACTCAAGTATTCTTTCATAGCCATTTGAGGCTATCCCCCCAGCTTGCTCAACTATAAATGCCATAGGGTTACATTCATAAACCAGGCGCAGCTTTCCGTTTTTATATTTTGAAGTAGTTGGATATATAAATATGCCCCCTTTAATTAAACTACGATGAACATCGGCAATCATCGAACCGGTATATCTTGAGGTATACGGCCGGTTGGTTTCGTCATCCTCCACCTGGCAATATTTTATATATTTTTTTACCCCGGCCGGCAAATGCATATAATAGCCTTCATTTATTGAATAAGTGTTACCATCTTTAGGAATACTCATTTCCGGGTGCGACAGGCAAAACTCCCCTATGGAGGGATCGAGCGTAAAACCATTAACACCTTTCCCCGTGGTATAAACAAGCATGGTTGATGAGCCGTATATTACATACCCGGCTGCAACCTGTTCGGTTCCGTTTTGTAAAACATCATCAAGCGTAGCTTTTCCAGTGTTCGACTTTCTGCGATAGATAGAAAATATAGTTCCTACGCTCACATTTACATCAATATTTGATGAGCCATCCAAAGGATCAATAGCAACTATATACTTGGCATTTTTTGATATGTCTGAGTCAATATATACATGTTCTTCATTTTCCTCTGATACAACAATGCAACATTCGCCCCCACTTTTAAGGGCCGCAATAAATTGCTCGTTGGCATAAATATCCATTTTCTTTTGCTGTTCGCCGTGTGTATTGGTTTCGCCGGTTTCACCAATAATATCCATAAGGCCGGCTTTATTTATTTCACGGTTAACAATTTTTGCAGCAATACCAATATCCCGCAAAAGCCTGGAAAGTTCCCCTTTTGCATACGGGAAATGACTTTGTTTCTCTATAATAAATTGTCCTAACGTTTTTACTGCTTTCATATAAATATTTACTGGTTTGTTAACATAACCTTTGCATTGGAGCAAAGTGCTTTATAAGGTGTCAAAAGGTGATTTTTAAATACCAGGCAGGTTTATGGTGCCTGTTTGTACGGGTCAATTATAGCCGGGTTATTATCCAAATCCCTTTTTACTAAGGTAGTTGGGCTGTATCCCCTAACTGTCATGCACTGTCTTAAGGATTTGAACCCTGTATACCCTGTCAACATAAGGTCATCATTGATATTTATACTTAAAGCTTAATTATTATATTTCTTTTCATCATAAAAGACGGTAACTCTTTAGATAATATCGTACAATAATTTGATAACAGATAGGTAAAAACCATATAGGTCTTTACACATCTTTGTCTATACCAACTAAGCAACCGAACTCATTATTTTTCCTGGCAAAGTGGTGTTCAATTTTAAACAGCGTATTTCTATTAAATGATACAAACAAATACTGCCTTCCGGGATATTACGATAAGATTCCCGGCTCAAATTATTATCGGAACAAATTCTATCCTGAAGCTGGAAGACGAAATTGTTGGCGCCGGGTATACCAATGTATTAATAATTACTATAAATCCACTTTTAACCAGGCTTAACCCGCTTATACAACAACTAAAGCAACAGGGCATCAATATCCTGGTAAACACCTCTGTTATACAGGAGCCATCGTACGATGATCTTGATATTTTATTAAAGTCTATAGCCGGTAATCCTATTGATGTAGTTATTGGTATTGGCGGTGGCAGTGTACTTGATATTGCAAAATTATTAGCCGCTCAAATTAATAACGACCAAAGCCTAAGCGACATTGCCGGCATTGGCCTGCTTAAAAACCGCAGTATAAAATTAATTTGTGTACCAACAACCGCTGGCACAGGCAGCGAGGTATCTCCAAATGCCATACTCATTGATGATGCCGATAATCAAAAGAAGGCAATTATAAGTCCATACCTTATTCCGGATACGGTAATAATTGATCCGTCACTAACATTTAACCTGCCGTCTGATGTTACAGCCGCCACCGGGCTTGACGCGCTTACACATTGCCTTGAGGCTTATACAAACATATTTGGTCATCCATTTATTGATATGTATGCTTATGAAGGCATGCGGCTTATTGCGGGCAACCTTGTAAAAGCGGTTAATAACGGGACGGATGAAATTGCCCGCACTCAACTGGCCATTGGCAGTATGCTGGGCGGTTTTTGTTTAGGGCCGGTAAATACAGCAGGCGTACATGCACTCTCCTATCCTTTAGGCAGCATGTTTCATTTAGCACATGGCCTGTCAAACGCTTTGCTTTTACCACATGTAATGAAGTTTAATATACCTGCTGCTCCTGCCCGTTATGCAAATGTGGCCCGTGCACTCGGCTGTAACAGCTTTGATAGTGACATTGAAACCGCGTACGCCGGTGTCGAAAAAGTCCGCGACCTGTTAAAACAATGTGGCATCCCCGGAGGGCTGAGCGAGGCGGGCATAGATAAAGCTGCTATACCAATAATGGCCACTGATGCAATGAAAATTACACGATTACTAAAAAACAACCCACGTACAATAGCTTTTAAAGATGCTATAAGTATTTATGAAGCAGCTTATTGAAATAAAATGAAAGTAAAAAAGAAATACAACGGTTTAGTGGTACCGTCAATAACACCCTTAACCGAAAATCACAAGCTGGATCATGAAGCTGTTGAGAAAATTTTTGACAATATTTTCAATTATGGAGGTGTTCCCTTTATTTTGGGTACCACGGGCGAATCTCCATCATTGCCAAATGACGTTAAACGCGACTTTATAAAGCTGGCCGCAAGACTTAAGCAACCCCATAAACTACTGTATGCAGGTATATCATCAAATTGCGTAACCGAATCAATTGAAATGGCCAGGCAATGCGCCGATGAGGGGGTTGATGTAGCGGTAGCACACGTGCCAACCTATTTTACATTAACAGAGGCCGAAATAAAAAATTACTTTGAAACCCTGGCCAATAACATTCCGTTGCCGCTTATTATTTATAATATACCGGCTACAACCAATGTATCTATACAGTTAAATTTACTTAATGAGTTAAGCCATCACGAAAATATAGTAGGTACAAAAGATTCTGAACGCAATTATGAACGTTTAAAGCAGTCGCTCGGTTTATGGGCTAAAAGGCCCGATTTCAGCCACTTTTTAGGATGGGGGGCACAATCTGCACATGCCCTGTTTACCGGGGGCGATGGGCTTGTACCAAGTACCGGCAATCTGTTTCCGGATATTTACTATAAAATGATTGTAGCTGCCGACAATAATAACGAACCTGCCGCACTGCTTTTACAAAAACATTCAAACTTAATTGGCGATCTGTACCAGGGCAAGCGCTTGTTGGGCGGCTCGTTGGCCGCTTTAAAATCATTAATGCAAAGCGCCGGCCTGTGCCAGCCATACATGATGCCGCCTTTGCAACCGGTATCAGAAGCAAGTGCCGCCCAGTTACAGCAGGACCTGCAAAACATAGTAACCCGCGAAAACCTTAATTTACCAATTTACCAATGATCAATAAAAAACCAATTATAGGCATCACCATGGGCGATCCGGCAAGTATAGGGCCCGAAATAGCTATAAAGGCCCTGCTTACCAAACGATTGTTTGATATATGCAGCCCTGTAATTATTGGCGATGCCGCTGTTTTTAATGATATTGTTAAAAGGCTTGGCATGCAGGCCACCATCAACCCTATAAAAAGTATAAAGGATGCCGCCTTTATTTACGGCGAACCCGATGTGTACGACCTTCAAAATGTTGATATGAGCCAGCTCCGTTTTGGCGAAATATCGGCTATGGCCGGTAACGCGTCTTTTGAGGCCGTAAAAAAAGTGATTGATCTTGCCCTTGCAGGTGAGGTTGATGCCACCGTTACCGGGCCCATCAATAAAAAATCGGTAAACGAGGCCGGGCATCATTTTGCCGGCCACACAGAAATATACGCGCATTTTACAGGTACTAAAAAATACGCCATGCTGCTGGTTGAGGATAACATGAAAGTAATCCACGTTTCAACCCATGTATCGCTAAGGCAGGCTTGCGACCTGGTAAAAAAAGACCGTATTGTACAGGTAATTGAACTGCTACATAGTGGATTGATTCAATTGGGTGAAACCAACCTCAAAATAGGCATTGCCGGTCTTAACCCTCACGCGGGTGATTCCGGCTTATTTGGAACGGAAGACGATCAGGAAATACTGCCTGCCGTACAGGAAGCGCTTAAGGCAGGTTATGACGTAGAGGGTCCTGTGCCTGCCGATACGCTATTTTCAAAAGCTTCAACAGGATATTACGGCGGCGTAGTGGCCATGTATCACGACCAGGGGCACATCCCCTTTAAGCTTACCGGCTTTAAATGGAACGCGCAAAAACAACAGATGGATAGTGTAAAAGGAGTGAATATTACCATGGGATTGCCTATTATACGCACTTCGGTTGATCATGGAACGGCTTTCGAAATAGCAGGAAAGGGAGTAGCCAGCAGCGATGCAATGATACTGGCTATTGAATCGGCCATACAGCTTAGTAAAAACAGGATAATGCAAAACGCATGATAGCTGTAATTGCAGATGATTTAACAGGAGCAGCAGAGCTTGCCGGCATTGGCCTTGGTTATAAGCTAAAAACCGAGGTTAGTACCGTTATTGATTCAAACTGTAATGCCGACCTGCTTATCATTGCAACCAATACACGTTCATTACCCGAAGCCGAGGCCACGCACATCATGGCCGAACTCACCATTCAATTGATGTCGCTTAAACCCAGGCTCATTTTTAAAAAGATAGATTCTGTTTTACGCGGGCATATTTTAAATGAAATTGAAAGCCAGTTAGCGGTATCCGGATTAAAAAGGACATTAATTATCCCGGGCAATCCATCACATGAAAAAAAGATTGTTGACGGTATTTATTATTATAAAAACGAGCCGATACACCTTAGCGATTATGCCAATGATCCTGCATTTCCGGCAACAACATCAAATGTTAAAGAAATGCTTAGGGCAGCCAACCCGATAAACTTATTAAAAACCGGGGAAGAATTACCGGAAACCGGCATTATGGTTGGTGAGGTATTTGATGAAATTGATTTAAACTATTGGGTTGAACAAGCTGATGGCGATACACTTTTAGCCGGTGCATCAGGTTTATTTAACAATCTGCTTCAACACCTGTTCTCTGCACAACCGGCCGGTTATTCATATCCAGGCTTGCTAGGCCGACGCTTGTTTGTATTTGGCAGCACATTTTACCAGGGCAAACTTGCGGTCAATAATGGCCTTCTGAACAATATAGCTGTACATTATGTACCGGCGGCCATCGTTTGCAGCAAAGATGATGACAAGCAAATAATTTATCTGTTTGCCAGTCACGTTGCCACAAGTATTATTCAGCAAAATAATGCTATCATCGCCATAAATCCTGATTCTATCAGTGGCATAAAAATCGATCCCGTTTTACTAAGTAATAAAATAGCCGCCATTGTAAAACAGGTGATCCAATACACTACGCTAAATGAACTGTTAATTGAAGGCGGTGCAACTGCATGGTCGGTTTTAAGCCAGTTAAATTTTAAAAAAATGTATCCTGTTAACCAGTTAGCTCCGGGTGTTATCCGTATGAGCGTACCTGGTGATACCCAATTATATGTAACTTTAAAGCCCGGCAGCTATGAGTGGCCTGCCGCGGTTTGGGTAACCAATTAATTATACCTGATTATGAAACATGAAACCCTGCACCTGGCAGATTATATTATTATAGCATTAGCGCTGGCCATTTCATTAACCATAGGCATAAGGTTTTCAAAAGGACAAAATTCAACCAAAAAATACTTTGTATCGCGCGGCTCAATACCCGCCTGGGCAATTGGCATGTCGCTTATGGCTACGCTCATTAGTAGTGTAACATTCCTGGCTTATCCCGGGGAAGGTTTTTCATCAAACTGGATCCTGCTTGTACAGGGTTTAATGGTGCCGATAATATTGCTTTTAATAGTATGGTTTATTGTCCCCCTTTACCGCGAAGTTATTGGGGTAAGCACCTATGAATATTTCGAAAAACGCTTTGGCACTTTTGCCCGTTTTTATAGCTCAATAAGCTTTGTATTAACCCATTTTTCAAAAATGGGCACGGTATTTTTCTTACTCGCCCTCGCCCTCGCCAATATGACAGATACCAATACCTACGCCATTATCTGGATCATAGGATTTGTCATTATCGTTATCACCCTCATTGGCGGTATTGAGGCTGTGATCTGGGCTGATGTGGTACAGGGTTTCCTGCTGATTGGCGGCGGCATCGTATCATTTATTATACTCATCTGTTCTATAAAAGGCGGCCTGCCCGAGCTTTGGCATATTGCCAGTATCAATCATAAAAACAATTTTGGCCCCTACACCTGGGATTTCAAAAAGCTCACTTTTATAGTGATGGCCATTAACGGGGTGTTTTATGCCATACAAAAATACGGCACCGATCAAACCATGGTGCAGCGTTACCTGACGGCCAAAACAGATAAGGCAGCCATCCGGGCCTCCATAATGGGTGTAGCCCTTACAGTCCCGTTATGGGCGCTTTTTATGTTTATAGGTACGGCCTTGTTTGCTTTTTACCAGCAAAACCCCTTACCTGCAGGCATTAAAGCCGATGCGGTTTTCCCTTATTTTATCATGAGCAAGCTGCCTACAGGCGTAGTCGGCCTTATTTTGGCTGCGTTAATATCAGCTGCCATATCAAGTCTTGGCGCCGATCTGAACTGCCTTTCGGCCATCGGGGTTGAAGATTATTACAAAAAGTTCAGGCCAAATAAAACTGATAAAGAATACCTTAAAGCGGGCAGGTGGATAGTAGTAATTGCAGGTATAGGCGCTATAATGATTGCCTCGCTTTACCTGCTTGCAGGCGATGAGGGGGCTTTAGGTATCGTATTCACCTTGTATGCCATATTTTCGGGAGGGATTGCGGGTATATTCCTGTTAGGATTGTTTAGCAGCCGTGCCAACCGGCAGGGACTTAATATAGGGATAGCAGCCTGTATTGTATTTACGGCTTATGCCTTTTTAACCTCCACCAAAATTGGTTTAGGTGCTCAAAAGCATATCCTGCTCGATTTGGAAGAATACAACTTTAATCAGCATAAATACATGCTGGGCGTTTACAGTCACCTGGTTGTGATCGTTGTTGGATCGGTAGCCAGCCTGTTTTGGCCGAAGCCTGATATCAACAAAAACCTACTTTTCAGCGGCTGGCTCGAAGCTAAACGCGCCGGTAAGATCGGTGAGCAACATGAGGTTACAATTTGAGATTGTTGACCGGCACTCTATAAAAAAAACGAATGAAGAAATTAATCATCCTGTTTGCCCCTATCTTATTTTTATATGCACCTGCGAACGCGCAGGTAAAACTGGCTTCCTTGTTTACCAGCAATATGGTATTGCAGCAGCAAAGCAGTGTACCCATCTGGGGATGGGACAAAGCCGGCTCCAGTGTAACAATAAGCACCTCCTGGAATAAAAAAAGCTATAAAACCAGGGCAAATGCCAGTGGTAAATGGATGGTAAAAATTTCGACCCCAGTGTATGGAGGTCCGTATACTGTATCTATCAGCGATGGCAATACCATAAAGCTCGATAATGTACTTATTGGCGAAGTTTGGCTTTGTACAGGGCAATCAAATATGGAGATCCCGATGAAGGGTTATAAAAGCCAGCCTATCAGCGGTTCGGTTGATGCCATATTAAGATCGGCGAACAATAATATTCATATCTATACAGTTCCCCGTTCATCTGTAACCGAAGCACAGGAAAACAGTAAGCCGTCCGAATGGCATGTCGCCTCGCCGGAGTTTGTGGCTAATTTTAGTGCCACGGGCTATTATTTTGGCCGCCTGCTTAATGATATACTGCATATCCCCATCGGCCTTATCAGCAATTGCTATGGAGGCTCGAGCGCAGAAGCCTGGATGGATGCTGAAGGATTAAAAAACTTTCCCGAAATAAAAATCCCCGCCAAAACAGACTCCATTAAAGCGGTATCGCGTACGCCAACAACGCTGTTTAATGGCATGCTTAACCCGGTAATTGGTTATGGCATTAAAGGTTGTATTTGGTACCAGGGCGAATCAAACTACGAACGCCCCGATCAGTATGAAAAACTCTTCCCGGCTATGGTGAAGCGCTGGCGCGAATTATGGCAGCAAGGCGATTTTCCTTTTTATTATGTACAGATAGCGCCCTATGATTATACCCAGCTTCCGCCATACAATTCAGGCGGCAAATACAACTCGTCTTACCTGCGCGATGCCCAGCGAAAATCATTAAATATAATCCCCAATAGCGGTATGGCCGTACTGCTTGATGTGGGCGAACAGGCAACCATTCATCCGCCGCGGAAAGAACCGGCCGGTACGCGCCTGGCTTATCTTGCCCTTGCCCAAACATATGGCATAACCGGCTTCGATTATGCAAGTCCGCTATATAAAACAATGACCATTGAAGGCAGCAGAGCCACTATCAGGTTTGAGCATGCCGAAAATGGCCTGACATCATACAGCAAACCGCTCCAATACTTTGAAATTGCCGGGAAAGACAAAAGATTTTACCCGGCGCAGGCCGCTATTTCGGGCGGTACTATTGTGGTTTCATCTCCATTGGTAAAAGAACCTGTTGCTGTACGTTATGCTTTTAGCGATTTTGTAATTGGCGATCTGTTTGGCACCAATGGACTACCCGTATCTTCATTCAGGACAGACGATTGGTAATATGAAAAACCTGTGGCTGTTTATATTTATATTATGGGGCGATGTTGCCTATGCGCAAACCGATAAAGGTATTGAGCAATATAATGTTACCTGGACCAGCCAAAGCCAAAATTCAGGCCAATCTATGCCTTGTGGCGGTGGTGATGTAGGTTTAAACGTATGGGTTGAAAAAGGCGAACTGTTTTTCTATATAGCCCGCAGCGGTACGTTTGATGAAAACAATGCTATGCTCAAACCTGGCCGTGTAAGGGTAAAGCTTTCCCCAAATCCTTTTGACGGTACCGAATTTAAACAACGGTTAATGCTGCAAAACGGAGCGGTACTTGTCACAGGGAAAAATGACGGTATCAACGCAGAAATAAAGCTTTGGGTTGATGTGTACCGGCCGGTGATTCACCTGGAGATCAACAGCAATAAAGCTATAAAAATCGAAGCAGCTTTTGAAAGCTGGCGATATAAAGACAGACCTGTAAACGGTGTTGAAAACAACCAGGGCTCCTGGAAATTTGGTGCGCATGGTAATGTTAAAACGCTAAAGGATTCAATCGCTTTCCGGGATGGTGGAATCCTTTTTTACCATCATAACCTTGATTCTACCATATTTGATGTAACTGTGAAGCAGCAGGGTATGGATGTTGTGAAAAACCAGCTGTTTAACCCGCTTAAAAATCTCACTTTTGGCGGGTTAATGCTGGGCAAAAACCTTAAAGCCGCCGGCACTTATAGCGGTAAGTACATGGATACTGATTTTGAGGGCTGGAAACTGCAAAGTGTTAAACCAGCCTGTACCCAAAACATAGCTATCTATCTTAATACCACACAAACAGCAGCTGTTTCCGAATGGCAAAACAACCTGCAAAAAGGCATACTTGATGCCGATGCCCATAACAAAACCGCCTGGCGGCAAACAGCCAATTGGTGGCAGCAATATTGGGATAGAAGCTTTATCTACATCAACCCTAAAAACAACCAGGACACGGCCGCATGGCAAACCGGCAAAAATTACCAGTTGTTCAGATATATGTTGGGCTGCAATGCTTACGGGGAGTACCCTACAAAATTTAATGGCGGACTATTCACCTACGACCCGGTTTTTGTAAGTGACAAAACCAATTACACACCCGATTTTCGTAACTGGGGCGGTGGTTTGATGACAGCCCAAAACCAGCGGCTGGTTTATTACCCGATGCTTAAAAGCGGCGACATCGATATGATGAAACCGCAGTTCGATTTCTACCTGCGATCCTTACATAATGCCGAACTGCGCAGCCAGGTTTACTGGGGGCATAAGGGGGCGGCTTTTACCGAGCAGCTGGAAAATTTCGGACTGCCAAACAGTGCCGAGTACAACTGGAAACGCCCTATTGGTTTTGATAAAGGGTTGGAATACAACCAATGGCTGGAATATACCTGGGATACCGTTTTTGAGTTTTGCCTCATGATGCTGGAAACGGAGCGCTATGCTGATAAAGATATCCACCAGTATATTCCTTTTATCGGGAGCTGTTTAACATTTTTTGATGAGCATTACCAGTACCTTGCCCTTAAACGCGGCAGCAAGCCGCTGGATGGCGATGGCCATTTGGTATTATACCCGGGATCGGGAGCCGAAACGTTTAAGATGGCCTATAACTCCAACTCTACTATTGCGGCTTTACAAACCATTACCCGGCGCCTGCTGGCTTTGCCCGATAATTATTTAGACAAAGATGAACGGTTAAAACTAACGGGATTTTTAAAACGCATCCCTCCTGTTACTTATCATGAAATAGACGGGCATAAGGTTCTAACCCCTGCAAAGTCATGGGAACGGGTAAGTAATGTAGAGAGCACCCAATTTTACACTGTTTTTCCCTGGGGTATACACGGCATTGGCAAACCAGGGTTAGACGTAGCCCTTAACAGCTGGAAATATGATACCCTTGCCATCAAATTCAGGAGTGGTATGGGCTGGAAACAGGATAATATATTTGCAGCCCGGTTGGGTTTAACCAAAGAAGCCGCCGAACTAACCACCGTTAAGCTCAAAGACTCCGGCAGGCGTTTCCCGGCTTTTTGGGGACCGGGTTTCGATTGGACGCCCGACCATAATTGGGGAGGTTCGGGCATGATCGGTTTGCAGGAAATGCTGATGCAGGTTGACGATAAAAAAATCTACCTCTTCCCGGCATGGCCAAAGGATTGGGATGTACATTTTAAGCTGCACGCACCTTACAATACAACGGTTGAAGGCATTTTGAAGAACGGAAAAGTGGAAAATTTAAAGGTCATCCCGGAGGAAAGAAAGAAGGATATTATACTGATGCTTAAAGATCAAAAAGCAGAATAGCAAAGTCCGGAAAGAGGAGAAAAAAAGCTTCCCTGTGCAGCTGTTAAACCATAACCTTCCATGCTCCTTTCGCGCACCTTTGAGATACCTTTTGATACACCTTTCATGCACCTTTGATACACCATTGGTTACCTTTCGTGCACCGATGAATTTTAATTAAGTATCTAAAAACCAACAACTTAAATATATTTTTAATCTTCGGAAGCTTACTTTTATTTTTAAAAGTAACGTATTGGCCGGGCGGTACACAAATTTACAAAATTTCGGGCTATTTTAAAAATTACCGGCGTTAAAAATGAACTTAAAAGCGCATCAACCAAACTTGCGAAGTTTCAAAAACTTCGCAAGTTTTAAATCACCGTTCCTGAAACCGCGTAAAACCTTTTACCTTTCGCCTTTCGCCTTTCGCCTTTCGCCTTTCGCCTTTCGCCTTTCGCCTTTCGCCTTTCGCCTTTCGCCTTTCGCCTTTCGCCTTTCGCCTTTCGCCTTTCACCCAAAAGCTATCTGTCCAACGGGATCCATGTTTCCATATCTACGTGGCCCCTGTTGCCCCAGGCGTAGTAAGGGATTAGTCTTACATCCACTGCGTTTTGTTTTGGGGCTGATACTTCCTTGTAAAGCTGGTTTTTCCAATTGGCCTCGTTGCGTACGTCGGCTTTGCCGGTAAGGCTCATGATACTGCTGTTATCAATCATGATCATTTCCGGCTTCAGTTCGTTTTGGGCCGATAAAGCAATATTGAATAGTTTTTGTCCTTTGGTCAGATCCGCCGACTCCAGGCAATACACCACCGGGCCACGTTTCACGGCTACCTGGTTACGGGTTTCCTCAACCAGGGGATTAGCTTCCATCATGGTTACCGGCATGGGCAGGTTAAGTTCTATAACCATGCCTTTTCGCCATACTGCTTTTAACTCCGTGTACGCCCCTGGCGATGTATCCAGTTGCGGTACCGGCTGCCCTGCCATTTTAATGCTGGCCCCCTTACACCAACCCGGTATCCGCAGAAAAATGGAAAACGCTTTATCATCCGGCACCTCATCCAAACGGATAGTAATTTTACCATCCCATGGGTAATTGGTAGTTTGCGTAAGCTTAATTGGCGTGCCATCTTTTAACCTTGCTGATAAGGTGTTGCCGCCATACAGGTTAAACCACAGGCCCTTGTCGGATACACTATAGGCATAATCGCTCACCTCGGCTATAGTTCGCACCACATTCGGCGGGCAGCAATTGGAAAGCTTGATATACCCCACCCTATTTTTCGACCATCGCTGGCTAAAGGGCAAATCATCCGAATAACTCAGCGGATTAGTATACAGGAAATTCCGCCCGCTTAAACTGATGCCCGATAGTACGCTATTGTACAAAGCCAGCTCCATTACATCGGCATATTGGGCTTTGCCGGTAATTTGCAGCATCCGCCAGTTCCATAATACGTTGCCTATATTGGCGCAGGTTTCGTTATGCGCGGTAAAGTTTGGCAGCTGGTAATCGCGCCCGTAAGCCTGGTGTACTTTCTGCACATCATTGGGGTTATAGGATGTACCATCGGGCGATACGCCATCGTACAGCGAGCCGCAGCCACCCGTTATATACATTTTACGGTTTACCACATCATTCCACATCAGGTTTAACGTATGCATCAGGGTTGTATCACCTGTTTCAGTGTACACATCGGCGGCGCCGGCAAAAAGGTAATTGGCCCGCACCGCATGGCCCATAGCCTGGGTTTGCTGCCTGAAAGGGATTCTGTCCTGGTTATCATCGGTACCGTTCTCCATCAGGCCCCTGATATTGATCAGGCTTTTTGCCAGCTCAAGGTATTTGGGATCGCGCGTAGTGCGGTACATCTCAATCACCCCCATATAATGCGATGGACAAATGGCATTCCGCGCCAGTTCCGGCGATGCCGTTTTGTAGAACTTGTACAGGTAATCCGTTGCTTTTATGGCCACTTTTAACAAGGTGGTTTTGCCTGTTGCCCGGTAATGCACGCAGGCAGCGGTCATTAAATGGCCCAGGTTATAGGTTTCAAAATTTAGCCTGTCATTAAATGCTTTTTCCTTGCCGGTATGCTTGCGCTCCTCAATAATTGTGGGGGTATGAATGTAGCCATCCGCGCGTTGTGTTTTGGCAATCACGGTGATGGTTTTATCCATCAGCTCATCCAATTTAGGATCGTGCGTTGAGGCATACATACTGGCAACCGCCTCAAACAGTTTGTAAAAATCCCCATCATGAAAGGGCGGCCCTTCGTGCGAGCCGGTATCCAGCCCGGCGGCTATCTCGAAATTTCGATAAGCGTGACTGATCTTCGGATCTGTATAAACGCGCCACAGGTTGGGAATCATGGTATCGCGGCAAACTTTAAACCTGTCTGCCCAGAAGCCGTTCGTCCAGGTTACATTACCCATATCCACACTGCTCAGCTGCGCAAAGGGGCTTTTACCTGTATTAACCAGCCCCTTATTTTGAGCGTAAGACGTTTTAACCACTGATGCCAGGCACAACAAAATCCCCGCACATTTCCATATATTTTTCATATTCGATATTTTATTCCTTTTTAATATACTGCCTGTATTGCGCCGAGTCGACTCACCCCGACATCGCTGCGCTCGTCACCCCTCTCTCCGCTTCGCGCATAGAGGGGGTTGAAAATTAAAAAAATCCTCCCCAACCCTCTTTGCGGTGTAAGCCGGAGAGAGGGTCGGCCGGCGCAGCGTAGCCGGGGTGAGTCGTCGCCAGCGTTCCACCTACATGCTGTACATCTTGCACATTTCCTTTCTTATCGCACCCATACCAGCCTCACAGGCCCCAATAAACCGGCGGGCAGCAAAGCCTTTCCCTCTAAACGGTATGGTGCATTTGTCCAGGTAATTCTATCTTTTTCGGGTTTGGCATGGTCGCCCATCAGGCGGTTGGCCCAGGTATTGGTTACTTCGATGCTCAGCTTGTTAGCGCCGGGCTTTATTGCCCTGGTTATATTTACCCGGTAAGGGTAAGTCCAGACCACGCCGCAATCAATACCATTTACATAAACCTGTGCCATGTTGGCGACCTTCCCAAGGTCGAGCCATGTTTCGGCCACTACTCCTCCATTGATAAAAGTTTGCTTGTAAATTGCCGTACCAGAATAATATTTAATACCCTCCTCCTGCCGTTCCGACCAACTATCCAGCCTATCAAACATAACAGGCACTGCCGGACCGCCAAACTTAGGGTCGAAACTAAGTTCCCATTGTGGTTTAAGCGTTTGTAATAGCGTTTCCTTTTCGCCTTTAACATGCTGAACCACTTTAAGCGGGGCAGCGCCTTTTTTGAGCACAACAAACACAGACCCGTTTGCCGCGAGTTGCAAAGGCAAAACGGTGCGGCCCTTTATTACCTGCCAATTAGCAGCTAAAACATTTTTGCCGGTTAAAGCATCCCAAAGTTCGGGGTCGCCCTTTGTTGATCTTAGGGATAATTCAATCGTACGTTGTTGCTCCTGTTGGTTAGCTATAAAATAAATATCAAAACCAGGCGCAAGCCGATGTGTCCAGGCGATACCATCAGCGTAGTTCCCTGCAGGGTCTTTAAGGATCACATCGCGCGATATGCCTATCTTATCAAAAGTTTCTTCTTTATATGGCCCGGTTAAAACTTTGCCGTGGGTGGTTTTGTCTTTAGCTGATGCCCATAATGCTTCGCCGGCTTGTTTCAACTGCTGGTCATCAGTCATGCCAATAGCCTTTACCGGTTTATTATTAATCAGTACAGTTGCGCCATCCTTAATCAATTGCTGCAACTTTTTTACAACCTCCGGTGACATCAAACCCGGATCGGGCGACATGGAATGCGCGCCTGGAATTACCAGCATGGCGTAACTTGCACCACCGGGAAGCTCAATCCTGCCATTCTTTACTGTGGCCAAAAGCAGCAACGCATCCCGGTTAAAGGAATCATAGGCATAGCCACGTAAAGGATCAATCCAGTTTTCGGGCAAAGCCATGTTGGCCGAGTGACTGGCATCTGAGATGCTACTTGTTATCGGCTCGCCTTTGTTGGCCAGTCTTTCGGCTTCCTGTTTTATTCTTTCGGCACCAAAGATCCCCGGCAGGGTAGCAACCAACCTATCAGGCAAAATTGCCCTGCGGGGTGTTTCTTCACCGGTAAATACAGCTATATCTGCAACCGGATGGCCCATTTGTAATAATGCCTGGCAACGCTGAAGGTAATCAAACCATGCCTTACCGGGTTTCCACCAGGTTTGGTCGCGTTGAAAAAATACCCCGATGCCATCCAAGGTCATTCCCGGTTTACGGTCGGGCCAGGGGTTATGCACATTTACGTGGAATACCAGGCGGTTAATACCCAGGGCAAAATTGCGGTCGGCCATAGTTTTCAGCATGGCCGGATGCTCGTCCCATAATAACCTCAACTCGGTAAATGCTTCGGCCTGGATAATATTTTTACCATAAATATGCCCTCCCGATATCGCATCCAGCATATCATTAGGCTTATCATGCGTAGGGCTGCGAAACCAAAACTCGCCCATCGGGATATCTGCCTTGCTGTAATGCAGCATACCATCGCTTACCATGGTTGGGGCCACGCTTTCGGCAGTAAACTCGCAGCCTTTTTCATGGGCCATTTTGGCCATGGTGCCGTAAAAATTATCAACCAGTAATTCGGCAACGGTTTGTCTTATATCGCTTAACACTTTTTCAGATACATCGGCGCTTTCCACAGGTACACCCGCCATCACCGGCAGGTAAGGGAGCACATCATACCCCCGGCGCTTTTTAAACTCCCCGGCAAAAACCGGCGACCAGTTTTGGCTGCCGCATTCCCAGCTATCGACATGAAAGATCTTTAAAACCTTTTTTGCAAGATCGGGCCCGCCCTGCCTGATGGCCTCGCCAAACCAATGGTCAAATTGTACTTTGGCTGCTTCAGGATTAAACTTATCGCATTCCAAACCGCTGCCTGCACCACCGGTAGCGTTGGTATGGCCTGTTGAGGTGTGGCCTATGCGTAATATTGTCCATTCGCCTGCCGGTATGTTCCAGTTGAGCTTACCATCGGGGCTCAATTTATCCGTGAGGTTAATGATCCTGCTTTTATCAACACAAAGCTCAGGGGGCAATTGTGCTGCGCTGGTTCTTTTACTTAACCGCCATACTTCGCCGGTTTTACTTTCATACTGATGGATGCGCGCTTCGGACGATAACTCGATGCCCGATAACTTTAATGTGGGTTTCCACTTGGCAAAGTCAAGGTCTTCGGCACCGGGTTCCGATCCCGCTTTATCATAAATAAACCTGAAATATTTGGCTGTAGTAGCAGGAATTCCGTTGGTGATCTCCGAGTCCCCATCCTGCCAGCCATGCCGGGGAGGATTAAGTCTGCCTAAGGACCGGAAGTTTTTACCATCATCGCTAACCTCGATAAGCAACCGCTCTGCCTGGTAATTGCTGGCTGCAGTATGGATAACAATTGTGCGGCAGGTAAAAGGTTTTTGAAACTCCAGCTGGATCCAACAGGGCTCATTGCTTGTAAAACCCTTTTTATTGTTTTTTTCCGCAAGGTATTGAACATCGGCATTGGCAATACTGGTGCTTACTTTAGGTTGTGCATCATAACTGCTGATGCCCTCACCCTGCGGAGAGGGATAGGCCAGCACTTCGATATCCTTATAATAGTTTTTGTAATGCACCGGAGTTGGTAAAGTATCCCTATAAACTTTACCCCCGGCTACTTTAACTTTCGACCAAACCACTTTTTGCATCGATAATTCGGGTGTGATCCATGGCCCGCCTGCCAGCGCGAAACCATCACAATCATGCATAGCCAGTTTAACGCCTATCCTATCGGCTTCCTGCATGGTAAATTTCACCATAGCCCACCATTCGGGCGTTAATTGCTCAACCGGTGGAGTTAAGTATGGCGGATTTGCGGCTCCTTTTATTGGCATAAGATAAGCGCCGCCAATGCCTGCCTGCTTCATAGCCTGCAGATCGGCAGTGATGCCCTCGCGTGTTACTGCTGCCTGCATCCAGTACCAGAACACCCAGGGTTTCGCGGCCTCGGCGGGGTGCAAAAAAGCTTGTTTTAATTCGTCCTTTGTATAGGAAACACTCCGCACCTGGGCCCTGCCCTGCAATGCGATGCAGCAAATACATGTATGAAGTACCAGGATGAACCTTTTCATAAACATCAGTTAAATTTTGTTTTACCAGCCACTACTCTTGCTTTATCAACACCTCCGTTATACGGCATGGCGCGATATAAAACGTATAATGATAATCCTTTGCAGATATGCGGTATTGTTCTAACGGCGCCGCCACTTCCGACCAGCTATCATTTCCACCAACTCCCATTTGTACCAGGTCGATATTAAGGGTTATAAAACCAGCGTCTTTTAGCTTGTTGGTATGTTTAGCATGCAGGATGTTATCTTCGGTATAAGGCCAGGCGCTCATGCTGAGCAGGCTATCGGCTGTTATTAGCAGGCCATTAGTTTTATTATGCAACATCATCCAGCGTACATCGGTCCGGTTGCCGTTTTCCTGTGGTACCACATAAGGCTCCATAAACTGACTGATGACCTGATTGTAAATACCGGCTTCGGAACCAGTGCGTCTGTCTGTGTAGTTTTCGTAAGGTCCGCGGCCATAATAGGCGATATTGCTATCAGCCCGTAAAATGCCCATTTGCATACCTACTTTGGGAAGATCGGGCAGGTTTTTATCGGCTACCAGCCTGTAATCAACTTTGATAGTACCTTTTCCGTTTATGGTATACGTTACTTTAACAGAAGCACTGTCATTAATGAGCGTGTAAGTGCTGTTAATTTTCACCAGGCCCTTTGCAGAGCGGTCAATGCTGATATTTTTTAATTGGGGCTGGTTGATAAACCAGGGCTTTAGTTTTTTTTCGGCTTTCCATCCCCGGTGATCGTTATCGGTAACGGGCCGTGTAAAATGTGGTAACAGCGGCGCGAATATCTGCTGCTGTCCCTGCAATACATATGAACTTAAGGCGCCGTTTGTTTTATCTACCTGGATCTTGAAATTTTTCCCGCTTAATGTATAGGCCGAGTTAGCATCATCAGCTGTTATCTCCGGGTAATTAGCAGTAATTGATTTAACAACAGGCAAGCCCGTCAGTATAAACTGATCCTCCGCAATTTCATATCCTTTTGCAGCCCAGGGTTTATCTTCGGCAAGTGTAAAATGAATATCGGCTAAATACTCATGGTCTGTTTTAAAACGGGGCAGGTATTGCTTTATGCTGATGATGGTATCCTTACCGGCAGCCAAATCAATATGCGGGAATTGTTTTTTGGCAATGATATGGCCATCTTCCCGCACCTGGAGATACACATCGTATTGACTTAATGAAGTCGAACTATGCCAGTTTTTAATTTTGATCAATCCTTTACCGGCATCAAGCAACTTACATGCTGCTGGCTGAAAAACATGCTTGCATTCGTAAATAGCAGGTTTTGGCCGCCCGTCTGACGCTACAATTCCTTTGATGGTGAAGTTATCAAAGTAGCGTTCACCATAATCGCCGCCATAGGCGTAATATGATACCCCGGCAGAATCTTTTTTTAACAGCCCCTGGTCTTTAAATTCCCATATGGCCCCGCCAATGATGCGTTTGGTTGATCGCCATTGGTCCCAAAATTCTTTCAGGTTGCCGTTGGAGTTGCCCATGGCATGTGAGTATTCTACAAAAAATATTGGCCGGTTGTCGCCGTTTTGCTGGTTGGCCAATAGTGGCGCCGTGTATAAACCGGGGTACATGCGGCTCACAATATCTACATAAGGCTGATCAATTGGATTTTGCAACCGGTGTGAGTGATCGTTTGTTTTGGGATAGCGCGAATCTGTAGGATCAATATAACCTTCGGCCTGCGGGGTTCCCTGGGCGGGTTCATAATGCACCGGGCGGGTAATATCAAAATCATGGATCCATGCGGCCATAGCTGCATGGTTTGGCCCCCTGCCAGCCTCGTTCCCTAAACTCCAGGTGATGATGCTGGGGTGGTTCTTATCGCGCATCACCATGCGGGTGGCACGGTCAAGATAAGCGCCTGTCCACATAGGGTCGTTACTTAATTTGGAGCCGAGACCGTGTGTTTCCAGGTTGGCTTCGTCAATTACCAGGATGCCATATTCATCGCACAGGTCGTACAGGTAAGGGTCCATTGGGTAATGGCTTGTACGGATACAGTTAAAATTAAAGCGCTTAATGGTGCGCACATCATTTAAAATATCCTGGCGGGATAACGCCTTGCCTTTTACCGGGTCGTGATCGGGCCGGTTCACGCCGTACAGGTAAGTAACTTTTCCGTTGATGAGTAATTTACCATCATCCTTGCCAAATTCAATGCTCCTGATGCCAACCTTGCAGCTCTTAACTTCCACAGTTTGCCCGGCGCTATCCAACAGCGATAGGGTAAGTGTATAAAGGTTGGGCTGATCATCGCTCCATTTATCTGGGTTTTTCAGCGTTGTTTCCAGCAAACCAAACTTTACATTATCCAGGCGGGGATAGATCTCGTTGATCATACTCTCTGCACTACGTTCCAGCGGTTTTTGAAATACTTCCTTATTATTTTTGTCGAAAAGCCGCGCCTCAATTTTATAACCGGGAACAGCTTTGCCTGTAAGGTTCTCCATCCGCGGGCGGATGCTGAACACGGCATCTTTATATTGCTTATCCAGCTTGGCCTGCCACTGAAAATCGGCAATCCTCAGTTTGGGCTCGGCCAGCAGCAATACTTCGCGATGGATGCCGCTCATGCGCCACTGGTCCTGGTCCTCCAAAAAATAGCCATCGCTCCAGCGGATCACCTGTACAGACACTACGTTTTCGCCTGCCTGCAAATAAGGAGTGATATTAAACTCCGACGGCAGAAAGCTATCCTCGCCATAACCTAAAAATTTGCCGTTAAGCCATACTTTAAAACCCGAGCTTACACCGCCAAAATGCAGGGTGATGTTCAGATCCTTCCAGTTTTGAGGCAGGATAAAAGTACGCTGATAACTGCCAACGCCATTATAATCCTGTGGCACATGCGGCGGGTTCACCGGCCGAAACGGGTAAACAGCACTTTTATAAATAGGCTTATCATAGCCCTGCATCTCGATACTGGAGGGTACAATGATCTGTTTCCACCCGCTTGCCCGGCCTTTATAAAAATCCTTTGGCGCATCACCCGGTTTAACGGCATAGCTAAAATCCCAGTAACCGTTTAAGGACATCATTCTGCCCGATTTTTCGCGGTTGCCTACAAGCGCGTCTTTAATACTGCTGTATGAATAAGCTGTAGCCCTGGCCGGGTCGCGGTTTATGCCATCAACCAATGGGTTTTCCCAGGGTTCGTTATCATAAACCGCCGGCACATTGGGTATAGGCGCCGGGGTTTTATCAACCAACTGGGCGTAAAGCCTATAGGGCAAAAATCCTAAAACGAAAAAAATAAAAATCAGTCTTTTCATCATCACTTACAATGCACTATATGCTACCGTGTATTTTTTTTCCTTTTGAATGGTTATTTCATACAGGCCTTTATCTTTTACTACTATTGCACCATCCTTACAAACTGGTGTTATTTTACTGGCAAAACGCAATGTTCCTGTGCCGCTACCGGCACTTACTTTTATTTGTTTAGTGCTGCAATACACTTTAATGTCGCCATGTGGGGTTGGCACACTGCCTTCTATCCATTGCAAACCGCCAAGTTTTGGCTCAATAAGGTACTGCTGGTATGCTGGCGCTGTTGGCTTAACGCCTAAATAATATTTACCCAATAGGTAAATAGGGCTTGCACCCCAGGCATGGCAAAGGCTTTTACCAAACTGGCGGCCATACATGGCGTAATGTGCCGCGCCGCTTTCAGCCGGATCATATACCTCCCAAAAAGTAGTAGCCCCAAGGTTGAGCATTCCGCCCCAGTAATCCTTTATTTCTTTAAGTACGTAACTTTGTTCGCCCATGGCGCATAAGGCTTCCAGTTCGTAAAAACGCATATAAGGGGTGGTTATCTTTTGAATTTTATCGTTCAGCAGCACGTATTTTTTAACTTCCTGCTTTTGGGCTTCGGTGAAATAGTTAAAGAAGATGGAAAACATATTGGCATAGCGGGTTACATTATCCGTTTGTACGCCGTTTACACGGCTGTGTACAAAGGCGTGCTTTTCACTATTCCAGTAATAAGCAAATATTTTTGATTTTAAACCGGTTGATAATTGCTGATATTGAGCAGCCTGGGATTGATCCTGCATGATATTGGCACATAAAGCCATGGTTTCCAGGCTGCGGCAAAGCAGTAGTTGCTCAAAGCTCACCTCTCCCTTTTTACTTAGTTTATCAGCCCAGTCAATAAACACCCAGTCACCGGGCTGGCCTTCCATCAAGCCATCCTTATCCCTGCGGGAGAGGCAATAGTTCATCATGCTTTGCATGCGGGGGTACATTTGTTTAATGAAAGCTTTATCGCCCGTATATTGGTAATAATCATAAATACCCATGAACCAGTAAAAGGTATAATCCATAATGGTATTGATGTGACTGGTTACGGGGTCTTTCCCGCGCAGGGCGTACAGTGTGCGGGTTACCGTTGGCGAATCAAAATACAGGTAGTAGTTCATTAAATAGCTTTGATATGCATCACCCGACCATACCCAGCGATCGCGTTTTATACCATCAATAAAAAATTCCCTGGTATTTAAGTGAAGTGTATAGGCCGATACATCCCAGATCTTATTAACCTGCTCATCAGAACAACGGAAACTTCCCCGCTGCTGCACCGGCGAATACTCGTAAAGCATAGCTACATTATCTATGCTAATATCATCGTCAAACAATACATTAATGTACCTGAACGCGCGCGAACCTTCCATCGTAACATCGGCCTTTTGCGGCTGATCAATGTAGATGCTATCCATCAACTCGCAGGTGGCGGCAGACAAGGCCTCCTCCTTTGATTCGCCATAGCAAAGCCTGATGTTGCCTTTACCTTTTAAGCCGATCAGCCTGGCATAACCAAAGGTTTCCATGCCAAAATCTACCAGTATAGAATGATCTTTTTTCTCAGTTTTTTCGGGTTGATGCTCTTCCACAGGCAAACGGAATGTGGATGGCAGCTGCGCTGATGAATCAAAATTCCAGGCTCCGGCTGCTACATATTTTGTGGCTGATACATCAGATGTTTTGCCGGATTCGTCTATCCACTCCTTATCCTCGTAGGTAACCAGCCAGGAGGTATCTGATGCCAGGTATTGTCCTTTTACATATATGGCCGGTACACTTGCCTGGTTAGATACCTTAAGGCTCAGCCGGTGCTTACCGGCGGGGATATTTATTGATTTTGGATAGCCCGGTAAAGCTTTACCATCCAGCTTTACGTTGTACTGCCCTTCAACGGCTAACTCTACCTTTTCGGCATTAGGCAACACAAAATCCTTGTGAAAGTCAATCAGCACATAATGGCTGTCCAGCTTCCAGAAAGGAGGCAGGAATGCTCCACGCTCCGTACGCCTGTTTTGCATCTTATTGCTCAGCCATACTTCATAGTCGCCGGGATACCAGATCCAGGTGGCTTTTTGTGCCATTGCTGTATCAGCAAAAAACAGGAAGCCCAGGCACAGCATCACATAATGCCAGCCGTTTAATTTTTTATGTGTAGTAGTGTTTTTCATTAGTGTCCGTTAAAAATGAGGTATAAAACAATCATTACTATGGTGAGCAATGTCCAGGCTAATTTTACCCGTTTGGTTGGTTTGGCTATCCGGCTGATTTCCGAAGCATCCGGTTTATAAATTTCGGGCGAGGTATCCAGTAAAGAAATGGCAACAGCCAGGGCGGCAAGAAAAACAAAAATGTAAAAAGACAGCAGCAGGTAATGCGGCCAGAAATGGTACTTAGCAGATGGCAGCACCCACAGGTAAACCACTCCCGTACCCAAACTAAAAGCCGAACCTGCCGAAAGAATAGTATTCACGGCTTTACGTGTAGTGCGTTTCCAATAAACTGTGAGCAGGAACACAACTGCCAGTGGCGGCGCTATAAAGCCCAGTACCGACTGAAATACATCGAAAAGGTTAAGCCCTTTAATGCTATCAATAGCCAGTGCCATGCCTATTGCAAACAGGCAGCCTGCAACAACCACCCACCGGCCAATCCTGATCAGGTCCTGGTTGCTGGCTTCCCGGTTAATCTTTTCGGCATAAATATCCATGGTAAAAACCGTACTTAACGAGTTTAATGACGAGCCGATAGTACCCACCAAAACAGCTATCAGTACTACTATCACCAATCCGTTCATGCCGGGAGGAAACAGGTTGGTCACCATGGTCATGTAGGCCAATGCAGGATCATCCAGGTGCGGGTAAAGGATAAAGCACAAAATACCCGTAAGGATAAACAGGGGCAGCGACAGGATTTTAAGCCAGCCTATGAAGTTAACCCCAAGCTGGCCCTGCTCCAGGTTTTTTGCACCCAGCACAGATTGTACCATAGCCTGATCGGTACAAAAAAACGCAATGGCCGATACCGGGTAACCCAGCAATATAGCGTACCAGGGATATTTAACATCGCTGGCCGGATGAATAAGGTTCCAGTAATTGCCGGGCACTTTATGAAATACTGCCGAAAGACCGCCCGCCTTGTTTATACCTAAAACCGTTAAGGTTAATGATACACCGATGAGCAATAACATCTGGAATACATTCACCTTGGCAATGGCTTTTAAGCCCCCTGCAAATGCAAACAGCCCGGCAAATGAAACCAATACAATAACCGATTGCCACATAGGGATTCCTAATATTTGCCTTACCAAAAAACCACCGGCAAACAAACCTAACGACAACCAGGAAATGAGCATTTTAATGAGTGCATACCAGGCCAGGATGTTCCGGGTCGAGTCGCCGTAACGGTTGCCCATAAACTCGGGCATGGTAGATACTTTAGCAGCAATATATTTGGGCGCGAAAACCAGGGCCAGCAGCATCAGGAATACAAAGGCATACCAATCAAAATTTACGGCTACTATGCCCGTGCTATAGCCAATACTGGCAAAAGCCAGCAGCATGGATGGCCCCACATTGGTACCCCACATATTGAAACCTATACTTGGCCACCCCAATGATTTATTGGCCAGGAAAAGGGTTTCGTTGGTTTTGTTTTTATTGCTAAAACTGGCACGATAGCCAATCACCAATAAGAGCACCAGGTAAACGGCCACCACCGCGTAATCCAGGGCCGTTAAACGCGACACAATATTGCTCATTGCGATAATCATGCACTGAGTTGATTAGCGGTTAAATGATATTCGGCCAAAATATCGCCAACTTTAACCGGCCTGCCTGTTTGCAGGGAACGATCCATAGCCTGCAACAGCGCAATGGTGCCTACACCTTCTTTGATATCGGGGTAAGCCGTAAAACCTTGGGTAATGCTGTCGGCAAAATATTCAAGGTAATTCTGGTATTCGCCCGCATGGTGGCTTTTGCCTTCAAAGCGGAAATAATGTTTCAGCTTATGCTCCCAGGTGATGATCCTTTCTTCGCCCGTTTTATCGGTTATGGCATAACGCAGGTCCATATAGTCGCCCTGGCTGCAACCTTCGGTACCCCGTAAAATGCAGCTCATCTCGCTGTCACGGGTAGCGGGCTGTACCGGGCCGGTATAGCAGCCGCTTACCCTGGCAATGCGCCCATCGGTTGCTCTAAATATAAAATGCATAGTATCGGGGTTCTTCAATCCGCCCTTTGCCCCGTTTGAGCTTAACATGCCGTATCCCATTACTTCCTCAATATTGGGCAGATACCAGCGAATAAAATCTGTGGGGTGACTTAAGCCCCCATAAAGCCATTTAAAAGCATTTTGTAATGACCATGGCTTATCTAAAAACCAGCGGTGATCGGCATGATAATAAGCCTCAATGGTGATAAGGTCGCCAACCAGGCCTGCTTCATAATCCTGGCGCTGCTTTTTCATCGGCTCAAAAAAACGGGAGCTTTGGCCAACAAACACCCTTCTTCCACTTTTTTCAACCAGTTCCAGTAATTCGGCGGCTTTGCTAAGGTCATCTATAAAGGGCTTGGTACATACTACATGCTTGCCATAAATCAGGGCTTGTTTCACATGTTCGGCATGCAGGTGGTCGGGCGTATAAATAGCAATAATATCAATGTCTGCATCATTCAGCATGTGCTGGTAATTGGTTGTATAGTTATGAAAGTTAAACTCCGCTGCACGGCGTTTGCACATTTCAATACTCATATCGCATACCATTTTCAATTCCAGCTTGTTGCTCTGTAATACTGCCGACATGGTACTGCGGCCTTCGCCTAATCCTAATATTCCTACCTTCATGTTTTAATTATCGAATTATTGAATTATTGATTTGTTCATTTTTCAATGGCTTAAAAAACACCCAGACTTCACCGGGCTTTGTGCCGGGAAGGCCTTCCTGGTATTTTTTCATCAGTTTATTCCATTCGTTCACCCTTGGGTTGTTCTCTGTTGTTTTGGGATTCAGCTTATCCAGGCTTTCACCTTTGGGGATGCTGATGACTAACATCAACTGCCGCCCATTTTTAAAAACCAGCAGTTGCTGAAAATTGGCGTTGCAAAAGCCTTTGGAAACCTCGGGCCATTTCTTAAACTGGCTGGCATGATAGTTTAAATATTCCTGCTGCAGTTTGGGATTTTTCACCAAATTGGCCGTGAGTATAATGTTGTCCCATTCCGGCGCTATGTTGCAGTTAACGCAACATTGTTGCTTATTGAAAGTGTAAAAGGGATGACTATATGTCCTTATTGTCATTCCGGGGTACAATTGTTTAATTAAATCATATAATTTATTTATATTCAGATTTTTACCGTAAACAACTAAATGATTACTCCACTCATAAATTGATGATAATGGCACGTTTTGCTTTTTAACCAGGCTCAATAACGGTCGTTGATCTATAGTTTTCCCAACCGATCCGGTAATTTCAATGACAGCGTAAGGGTTGTTAATTTCCCGTGCATAAGCTACATTAAACAGCAATACCAGGACCGTCATTAATCCTAAACTTTTCCGGGTGATGTGAATAATTAAAGGCCTCATTCCGCTTTATAATTAATGGGCTGCCCTTCCCGGTTAACTGTTTTGTATTTAAGCAGGTATTGATAAGCCGGCTCCACTCCTGCCGCTTTCTTAATTTCATTTGCCACCTGCGGGCCATTATTTTCCCATACATTGCCGGGGCCGTTGGCATTTTTAAGAAATTTTTCTCCAGGGCACCAGTTGTTTTTAATGGTGATGTATGATGATCCCTCATCAGTATATAAGTAAAACCAGTGTTCGGGATCATGCGCGTAGGGAGCTTTATAAATACTATCCACGTAATTATTACTGATCACCGAACCGGGTTGTGCCGACAAGGTATAAATACCTGCCACATCGTACATATTACGCGCATAGTGATGAACCTTATTGGCTGTAATATGGTTATCACTCATGGCGTTGGTACTTTTTGTCCAGCCCCAGCCCATACTGATGCCGGTATAGCTTACATCGCAAACCTCGTTATGAGCTATGGTAATGCCTTTTACATATCCTGCGCCAATGCCCACACATCCCCAATCCTCATTGGTGGCATCTGTTACAAGGTTGTTTTCAATGCGATCGTTGGTGCATATTTCGCGTTTGTCGGTTGGGTTATAAGGTAAATGAACCTCCTGTGCCTCATCCGAATAAACTCCTGCGAGGATGGCTGTTCCGCCAATGTCTTTAAACAGGTTGCCTTTTATTTCATCATCATGTGTTCCGCGCTGGTAATCTAAGCCTGTTGAGGCCAGGTGCTCAAAACGGCAGCCTTCAAAGGTGGTATAAGCAGCGTAAGCCACTTCAATAGCAGCGGCAGGCCGGCCAACCCATGCCTGGTTTTCCAGTCCTTTTTTATCGGGCGTACCGGGTATTTTAAGTTTATAGGCATCCAGCATATACATACCGTCCTGGTGCGGCACCAAACCTGCTTTTGAAGGCCGGAGCCAGCTGCTGTGCTGAAAACCAATGTTTTTAAAACTGATATAACTTACCGGATGATCTATCGTCCCCTCAATCTTTACAATATTTTCAAGGACAGGAACAGTTACCCTGGCGGTGGACAGATCCTCACCGGGGCGGGGCATGTAGTATATTTTACGATGTTCCATATCCAGGCACCACTCACCGGGCTGGTTTAAAAACTGTATCGATCTGCTAAGATAAAAGGCAGAGTTACCCGTTTTTTTGGAGATCCAGGGTGCAGGCCAGGGATGTTCCGACTGGATGCGGCTTTCGGGCTGATAAAAAGATAACCTCACACTATCACCCGCCACTTTTGCCGATTTAACCCTTAGTATAGCGATAGCCCACCACTGGTGTATAAACATTTCTATACCCTTAATGTACATGGTGTCAAAAGCCGCGGGTTTAGGGATCCAGCAGGTTTGGGTTTGATGGTCCCATGATAAAATACGGCTCATTAATGGCGCATCTGTTTCCCTTGCCGGGGTTGCTTTACTATTATTAACCCATAATTGCCTAAAATTCACTACATCATCACCAATTAAGGGCGCGTTGGCGACCCATACTTTCCCGACAACATTCTTGGGCAAACCGGGGATATTTCCCTGCAGCTTTTTCCAGCTTCTTAAGTTAACACCACCACTTAAAATAGCTTCGCCCTTGTCAGCGCCTTCAATAATGGTGGGGCTATCTGCAGTGCCCGAGTCTTCGGGGCGAATAAACAAAGGTTCGGATAATTGATAAACTCCCCTCTCCACCATAATATGAATCCCTCCCTTTAGGGATACATCATTCAGGCGGCGCAGCTCACGCGCTTTTCTAAGGGCCATAGCTACTGTAGCCAGCGGTTGCTGTTGTGTACCCGTATTTTTATCCGAGCCGTTAGGCGATACCCATATTTCCGCCGCCAAAACGCTGCCCGTTAAAGCAACAATTAACAGCAAAGCGACGATAAATATGCGGTAGATGTTCATTAACAATTATTGGTTTGATGTTTGAAAAATTGATTTTATGTAGGTGGCATTGGCGCTAAAGTTCCATTTAACGTTATGCACATCTTTGGTATCTCTCGACCGCTCAATCACCAGCCAGCCGCTCCAGCCCATTTTATCCAAAATAGCTTTTACCCGTTCCATGTTTATTTCGGGGTCGTTCTGTAGCCATTGCCCATCAGTATTGGTACAGTGGATCATTACAATATTTTTCTTGCCCAGTATCTGTAATTCCTTTTCCAGGTCTCGGCCATTATCAAGCGCGTTTTGAAAGTTGAAATAGCTTTTTATAGCCGGCGAACCTATCTCTTTTAACAACTGCAATTCACTCCTGGCATCCAGTGAAGTTTCAACACCAATCACCACACCCGCTTTTTCGGCTATTTTACCCACTTCCTTTAAGCGGCCAACTATTGCAGGGCGCAGGTTTGGATATTTAACCAGGTCGCCTTTAATACCCAATGGCAAAAAGCCAACTTTTACATGCATTTGCTTCATGGTATTGATGCAATCTTCAACAGCCTTAACAGCAGTGGGCCGTTCTGCAAATGATTGTGCAAAAAAACCGGTCATTCCCAATGAGGGTACCTCCAAACCCAGTTCTTTAGCTTTATTTAAAAACAGTTCCCGTACCGAATCTTTTGCCAGTTGATTATCAAATGTCTCGCGATCGCCAAGGCCGCCCATGTCAACCTCAACCCCATCGGCGCCTATATCTTTGGCAAGCTGGAAAGCGCCAATTTTTTGCCTTTTGATTATCATGAGGTCAACTACGGCCACCTTGTACCGCTGTTTAGCCGATGGGGTTTGCGCTATTACCTGTTGTACCACCCCTATTGTAAATAGCACAACGCCCAAAACCAATATCATCCTGCTTTTCATATCCCTTATTTGTTTATTGCTACCGCGAAAACTTTTTGCAGTTGGTTAAACCCTTTTATGGCACCGGCAGGCAGTTTTTCGCCTTTATCTCCAAATACATACATAGCCGGTTCTTTTTCAATGGTTACTTTTGATTCATCTATATTGCCGCTCTTATCTTCAATCGCCTTAATATTGAGGTGGAAATTTTTGGCAATGAACCTGTACAGCGGAAACCTTTTGGATGGTCCAAAATCGTGACCTTCATTGGGGAGATGTACATTCTCCACCATATTTTCGGCGCCATAATATCCATACATTTTTTTGAGGTAAGGAAAATCATGTTCGGGCATATTGGCTGTCCAATCCTGCCCGTCAGATACAAGCAATTGCGGTTTTGGGGCAGCCATAGCGGCAAGCTCTACATTATCTGTTCCGCCTCCGCACTGGTGTACAGGCATCCCGCTTTCGCAGGGGCAACCGCCATAAAAATAGGATGATACAGAAACTACCGGTGCGCTCAGCTTAATCCTGTCGTCCAGCGCGGTCATTAAAACAGTATGGCTGCCACCACCAGATCCGCCGCTGATTCCTATTCTTGCAGTGTCCGTTTCTTTTAATGATGATACATAATCCAATATCCTGATAGCTCCTAAAACCTGAATGGTTTGCGCAAGGCTGCGGCGATGATCTTCGTACTTAAACTGCAACAGCGACTCGCCCCAGGCAAAAAGGTCATAGCTATAGGCCATAACCCCCATACGGGCCAGGGTGGCGCAACGCAACTGGCAATCGGCACGGTAGCGCTGATGCTCCCAATGCCCGTCGGGACTTAATACTACCGGGATCTTCCCTTTTATTTTTGATGGTTTATATAACGACCCGTTGATGTATAAACCCGGTAAAATTTCAATAGCTATGTTCTCTACCGTATAACCATCAAATACTCTTTTTGGAGTGATGATAGGTTTTGAAGCTGATTTTGCGGGTAAAGGCCATAGTTCCAAAGCTTTATACAGTTGCGGTTTAAGTAAAACTTTGCGCTGTTCCCAGCTCGCTTTATCATGATACTGCGATGCAATACGGTCCAACTCCTTCCAGCCATCGGTAACAGCCCAGCGGAAATATTCGTACTCCTTTAGCTTATACTTGCCGGGGCCTTCTTTATTTATTTTCAGATCGAGCGGGGTAAGCACATTAGCCAGCGTAGTATCCACATCCGGCCGGAAACGCCACTCTGCATAGTTTACCCATTTATCCTGAACCTGGGCATCGGTGTATTTAATCTTTACATGATACCTGTCCTGAATCTCATCAAGTACTTCCCTTAATGATTTTTTGTACAGGCCATCCGTGGTTTGCTGGGCACCAGCTGCGTAAAACAGTAATGTAAAACAAGCTATGAGTATACCGGTTAATTTTTTCATCACGTTTCTCCTTTAAAGATCTTTAGCATCACCTGTTGCTGCCACTGGTGCTGTATACCCATCAACCTTAGGCCACACACCATCTTTTATTTCTTTCAGATCCATTTTTTGGGGATCAATCACTACATGTTTTATTTTTTGCCTGCGCCAGGTATAAACCACATGCACCAGTCCATCCGCCGACTGGATCACCGACGGATATGAATACTGGCTGATTGGTGAATCTTCCAGTATGGCTGCGGCATACCAGTTAACCCCATCTTTCGATACAGCCACGTTTAAAGGCGTACGGGCGCCTTTTGCCAGTGTTCCCGGCGGTAACACATGATTATAAACCAAAAGCTGCCTGCCGTCCTTTAACGTCACCGCATCGGTACCTGAGTTATTGTTGGGCAAAGTTGTTTTTTCGAGCGGCGACCAGGTTTGCCCCTTATCTTTTGACCAGGCTGTTAGTATCGCCCGGTTCTGGCTACGGCAAAGTACCTGCAGCCTGCCATCTTTATGAATCAGGACACTGGGCTGGATAGCTTTCAGCTCTTTACCATCACTAATAGGGCCTATCATTGTCCAGGTTTTACCAAAATCATGGCTTGCTTCAAAATGCACCAGCCAGGCTTTACCCTCGGTACTTACCGGGCTTAGTAATGTGCCGTCCTTCAGCAAAACCGGCTTATTTTTAATCGGGCCTAAAAAGCCATCCGGCAAAGCAGTTTGAGCCGACCAGCTAATCCCTCCATCGTCGGAGGTTTTCATATACCCCTTCCATTTTGCAGGGCTTGGGCCAATTTTGTAAAACAACAACAGCTTATCGCCCGGAACCTGGTAAAGCACAGGATTCCAGCAGGCGTAGCGTAATGTATCGTTCTGTATGCCGTTGGCCACATTGATGCCCTCGGTCCATTTGCCGTTAACCAATCTGCTTACCCAGATGCATACATCGGGGTTACGCTCTTTTGTACCGCCAAACCAGGACGCCACCAAACCTTTGGGTGTTTCGGCAATGGTGGCTGCATGACATTCGGGATAAGGCGCTTTATCGTAAATAAATTCATCTATTACAATGCCTTTGCGCCAGGGGTTTGTTTGGGCAAATGTTTCGCCGGCTATTGCACAGGCGGCTAATATGATCACTAAGATTTTCTTGTACATAACAATTATATTTATTGAGCAGTCTTCTTTGCCGCATCAGCAGCTTTTTTAGCTTTAACAGTATCTACATAAGCTTTAAATAACTGGTGCCAGCTACGGCCGTTATTGTTGAGATACTGCTCGTTTTTGGTTTTGTAGATCTCAAAAATGGCCGAGATCTGCTTGATGTTTTTAAAATCCACCGCCTGCTCGCGGGCCTGCTTTAAATTGGCCAGTATGGTTGCTTCTTCAACCGGCGTCAGATCGGTAACGATGGCTTTGTAACCTGCCAGTGTAAAAGCCACCTTGCCAATGGTATATTTATCCAATATCGCTTCTACCTGCTCTTCATTAAGATCTTTGCGCAGACCGGTCATCAGGTTTTCATGGACCGATTTTGGCAGGGATGAATTGATGATAATCTGCCTGTCCATAGTGCTCAATGGTTTGCCGGTAGCCGGATCAATCCCGGCAGGCACAGATTCGTACGAGTGGCTATTGTTCCAATCCCGGATAGCTTTCAGGTGCGCAGTCACTACGGTTTTTACCCGTGAAGCTTTCGCGGTATCATTCAAGGTGAGGGAGCTTACCCATTCATTTGCCTTTTTATCAATCTCCGCATCAGCTTTAGCCTGTGCTTCTGGCGATAGCACCTGCTTTACTGCTGTTTGATCCTGTGCCTTACTTAGGGTTGATGTGATGAGCAATACGGCGAATGCCATACCCACCATGTTTAATATTTTCATGTTTTTACTCATTAGATAGGTAGATTTAACTTTTAACTTCAAAATTGTAGCTGCCGGATCCTATCCGGAAAATAGCCCGGCCGCCTTCCATTTTTACCAGTGTAATATCTTTTATGGCATCCGCTGCCTGCCCCGATTCGGTTACAGCCTTGCCGGTGCCTGCCGGTATGTACACTAAAGCTTTACTGTTTGGCGGTACCGTTATATGCCAGGTGAAATGACCTTTATTATTTGTCCAGCTACTTTTAACCAAACCATATAGTGTTTCATATGAAGCATTTACACTATTCAATTGACCTATTACCGGAGGTATCATCACCATTTCCTTAAAACCCGCGTTAACAGTTTTAATCCCTGCAAGATCCTGGTAAAACCATGCAATCAGATCGCCAAGCAGCATAATATGGTTATGCGAATTCATGGCCGGGTTGGCGGTATCGCCGTTCCATAGCTCCCATATGGTGGTGGCGCCATGTTTTACCATATAGCCCCAACTCGGGTAATCATCGTTGGAAGCGATACGATAAGCCAGGTCAGGCCGTCCGTATTCGGTAAGGCAGCGCATAAGCCATTGTGTACCTATAACCCCGGTGCTGATGTGGCCGTTTGCATCGTTTTGGATTTTATCAACTATATTTTTAAAGACCGCTTTGCCATTCGCCGCAGGGGCGATGCCAAAATATAAGGGCAGCAAATTGGCGGTGACGGTATTGTTAGCATATCGAAGGCTTTTTTTATCAAGATATTTTTGGTTGAAAGCATTGCCTACCCTCAGTTTCAAGGCAGCAAAGGCCTGTGCATCGGCAGGTTTATGGAGCAGTTTGGCAAACTTTTGCATCAATCCCGACAGGTGATAATAATATGCTGTCGCGATGAGCTGCCCATCGGTATTTCGGGAAGAATCTTTAGAGTGGATCAGTTCCGGCGATTCGGGTGGCACACACCAGTCACCATATTTATCTTTGGTCACTATATAATCCTTCATGTATTTTAGGCGCATATAATCCATCCATTTTTTCATGGAGGCATAATGCTTTTCAATGGGCGCCTTATCGGCAAACTGGCGGTAAAGCATATCGGCCACCAGAATGTATGTACCGGGCCAGGTCATATTATCGCTGTAATAATTCCAATAGGCCGGGGCAACATCGGGTATAGCGCCATCCGGCTTTTGCGATTGGGCAATATCATCCAGCCATTTGGCATACAGGTTACCATTGGCAAATACAAAACTTTCGCCAAGAGAGCCAACCGCACGGTCGCCAAGCCAGGGCATCCGCTCGTTACGTTGCGGGCAATCAACCGGCATGCCTTTGTAATTGCTTAATATACCCCAGTAAGCGTTATGATAGATCTGGTTGATGAGCGGATTGGATGTTTCAAAATGCCCGGTTGTAGCCATGGCATCATAAACTACCTCTCCCTCAAAATCGGCCAATGCGGGCTTGCCGGGGTAACCGCTGATCTCCACATACCTGAACCCATGGTATACAAATGCCGGGCGCCAGCTTTCATCTTCGCCGCCTTTCAGGGTGTAAACATCCGTTACTTTGGCATCGCGCAGGTTGGCTACATACAGTTCGCCATTGGGCTGTAGGGTTTCGGCATAGCGCAGGGTTACTTTATCGCCACGTTTGCCTTTTACATGCATTTTTACCCAGCCCGCAAAATTCTGCCCCATATCCATGATCCAGGCACCGGATTTGAGTTGATTTATAGTGACAGGCTTAACAGTATCCATAACTTTAATGGGTTCATTCACCTGGGCCTCTACCCTGCCTCCAGGCGCTTCAACCGGTTCGGCCTTTAGCCATTTACTGTCGTCAAAGCCGGTGTTGTTCCATCCGGGCATCTCTTTGGTGGCATCGTATTCTTCGCCATCGTATTCGTTATTGGTGCGGATTGGACCATCAGCTGTAAACTTCCAGCTGTTATCGCTCACAGTTAATTGCCGGGTACCATCGGTATACTCTACCTCTAACTGTAGCAGCATTTTGGGGAAACCAAATTCCTTAATTTTTTTTGGTTTGTATTTGGGGCGCATGGTAAAAAACCTGCCGTTGCCCAGTACCGTTGCAACAGCGTTTGCACCTGTTTTTATTGCATTGGTAACATCAAAAGTATTGTATTTAACAGACTGGGTATAATCGGTAGGTGGCCCGGCAAGCACCTGGTCACCTATGATGTTACCATTTATATAAAGTTCATAATGACCTAAACCAATGATATATATGGTAGCTTTTTTTACAGCAGGCTTTACATCAAACTGTTTATGGTAATAACGTGCCGACAAGCGGGAGAATTTAGAAACACTGTCCCAGGCGAAGCCGCCGTCATGGCCTATCCAGCGGGCTTTCCAGTCGGTAGTATTTAGCAAACCTTCGCTCCACATGGCGGATTGGCTCCATTGGCTTTCGCCTTTATTGGTCCATATTTTAACTTTCCAGTAACAGGTGGTACGACTAATTAATGTATTACCAGCATAATTAACCATGATGGATTCGCCCGAATTTACGCGATGCGAATCCCAAAGATCGCCCACGTTGGCGGCCAGTTTTGCGGGGGTTGATGCAACCAATACCCGGTAAGCTGTTTGATTAATATTACGGCCCTCTCCTGTTATCTGCCAGCTTAACCTTGGATGGATAGTTTCAATACCCAGCGGATTGTGCAGCATCTCGCAGCGCAGGTTTTGCGTGGCAATACCTGCCAGGCACTTATACGATGTGAGTATAAATATCAGCAGGGCTATATGTGTGCGTTTACTCATTTGCCCGAAAAATCAAAGTATAACGTTAACGGCAAAGCCATATCTATATCCTTGTAATAGTCAAAGTATTTGTTGGGGAAGCCCTGTGCACCTAATTTATCGGGCTTTTGAGACTTGGTGCCAATTGGACTGATGCCATGCATAAAGGATATATCTCCCGATGGGAACGCAGGCGCCGTGCTGTACACTTTTTTGGGATTAGCCGGTGTAAACAGGCGCATAAATACATCGCGGTTATCACAAACAATAGTGATTGGGCCGGTATTGGCGTTTAGCTTCATCCAATACAGGTTGGCATAATATCCCTTAAATTCGGGATACTCAATTTTGGGCTCACCGGTTATGGTATTGTTATAATGTTTTTCCCAAACACCCATTGAGGTACCTTTCAGCCGGTTTTTCCAAACACGGTAAGGGCCGCTGCCCATGTATTGTACACCCTTAACATCCTTTTCGGGATAGGAAAAGCTTACGCCCAACAGGTTACCTTCTTCGCCAATAGGCCAGTATTTTACATCCAGCTTTACCCAACCCGACGGGTACATGGTCCATTTTAGTTTTGCCATATTGGCTTTAGGTTCAAAAGCGGCTTCAACTATTACGGTATCGCCCTGGTAATGGTAGCTTAGCTTTTTAAACCCTGTTTTTTCAGCGCCTTCTGCCAATACGGGGCCGTTATTAAATGGGATCTCGCCCTCGCTGTTACTTACCTTTTTCAATACACCCGAGTTACGGTTAAACTCCAGTTGAATGCCATTACCATTGGCCACTTTGTAAGCCGAATCGGTTTCGGTGACGGTTATTTTATGGGTTTCAGGCTTGTATGTAAGGCGTCCTACAAAGTCATGAGGCATTTTAATGGGGAAACTCCAGGTAAACAATTCTTTTTTGTGCGGGTCAACGGCAGTTATGTATAATACCTCGTAATCCTGCCAGTTTTTAGGTAAATCAAATTGTAAATTACCGTATTGACCCGGCACTACATTGGGTGAAGTTATCGGTCCGGTTTGTGAGGCGGCCTGCGGCTTGGGGTGCTGCCATGGGTCGTTAAACTTAACCAGCTTATAGCTAAATGTACACTGCTTTAAATTGGTATACAGATACCGGTTCTCCAGTCTCAGGTTACCGTTAAATGCAGGGGTAATTTCCCGCGGCTCCAGGTGCACAGGGCACCAGATCTCTTTGATGGCGTAATAGCTACCTTCTTTTTCGTGATATGGCCCCACAATGCCATCCGCAGCGTGATCACCATCGGAGTCAAGCTCATTATTTTTATCGGTGCGCATCACATCTTCATCTGCAAAATCCCAGATAAAGCCACCGGCCGAAAGCGGCGTATGGTACATCAATTCCCAAAAATCATCTAAACCGGCGCCAGCACCTCCATCATAAAGGCCATGCAAAAACTCGGTTGGGAAAGCCACATCGTGCCCGTGTAAATTGGTGCCGGTACCATAATCATAGTTGATATAATGCTGCGTATTTGTGCCCCTAAACACAGCCCAGGGGTGGATGAGCGGCCGCTTCTGAATATCCAGGTCGTCAAAAAAATGATCGAGGTCAAAATTAAAGCCCCCCTCGTTGCCATTATCCCAAATAACTATTGATGGATGGTTTACATCCTTCGCTATCATTTCCTTCGCCAGCTTAGAACCCACTTCCGTATCATAATGACCATGCCAGCCGGTAAGCTCATCCAAAACAAAAAGACCAAGCGAATCGCAGGCATCCAAAAAATGATCATCGGGCGGGTAATGCGACATGCGCACGGCATTCATGTTCATATCCTTCATGAGCATGATATCATCAATGCTTTGCTTTTTGTTCATGGCCCTGCCGGTTGTAGGCCAGAAAGAATGGCGGTTAACGCCCTTAAATTTGATCTTTACATTGTTCACATAAATACCATCGTGCAGCCTTAGCTCCACCGTGCGGAAACCAAAGCGCTGTTTTACGTTATGTACCGCTTCACCGGCCTGGTTTAGGGTAAACACCACATTATACAGGTTTGGAAACTCTGGCGACCATAACAGGGGTGATGCGACCCTGGTGGTGAGATTCACCAGGGTATCGCCGGCATTTACATTCGTTTTGAAAACCCCACCAACTTCTTGCCCCTTAAGGTTATATACCTGCCCGGTTATTGTTCCCGCTTTAACTGATGATAATTTAATCGCTGCTGTTAGCTTACCATCGGCTTTGGCGTCAATGGCATAATGCTTAATGTGAGCTTTGGGAAAAGCCTCCAGGAACACCGGCCTAAAAATCCCACCGAATACCCAAAAATCGCCTTTTCTTTCAGCCGCATTTACGGAAGCATTGGCCGATTGCTTGGAAACGGTTACTTCCAACAGGTTGGGTTTACCATAATTAAGCAAGCTGCTGATATCATATTTAAAACGATAGAACGATCCCTGGTGGATTGCTCCGGCAGATCTGCCATTGAGTTTCACTTCAGTATCGGTCATGGAGCCATCAAAAACTATGTTGATGCTTTTACCCTGCCAGGCAGCCGGAACTGTAAACTCAAATTTGTATAAGCCCTGTTCCTTTCCCTTCAGGCTATCCTTTGCGAGCCCGTAATTGTATTTGCCAAAGCCCTGTAATTCCCAGTTAGATGGAACGGGGATGGTTGTCCATTTGCCCGAATTGCGGCCGTCGGTACAAAAAAACTGCCAGTTAACGGTGTTGTCGCTTCCCGTGCCCGATAAATATACCTTTTGTGTTTCCTGCGCACGGGCAGTTATCCCGCTTAGCAGTAACAAGGCATAGGTATATATTTTAAAACAGGCAGATCTCATGGCAATCAGTTTGTAGTAGGTGTAAATTTCTGGGGATTATCCGTTCGGAACGGCGCGGCAGGTAATCCGTTCTTATTATAAAAATTGGGCTGGGCCGATTCCGACCAGGCAAACCGTGCAGCCACAGGAGAAGCTACGCCATCCGCAGAAACCTCAACGGTATTACCTTTTATTGCAGCAATGGCCGGTACAAATTTTCCATCCTGGCCGCATATAGTGAAACAGCTAAGCGGTTTTCCGTCATGACTAACCAATCCATCACCTGCATGTTTAAAACTCAGGATGATCTTATTACCGGTGATTTTCATGCTTTTATACATCGGCCCGCAGAAAACAAGCTTTTTCTGTCCGTAAGTATTGGCTAATGCCTGTAATTCCAGTCTGCGGCCTACTTCCCATTTAAATGGCGGGTGAATGTTTTTAAGATCATCGTTCAAATCGGTAGTGATGATCATTCCTGTATGGGGAATCTGTAAAGCCATGGTTTGGGCTTCTCTTAATTCAGGTTCGGTAAACTCAGTATAAGGTACCGCTCCTTTGCTTTGCGAATAATAAAAGGGTGCTATCTGCACATAATAAAATGGCAGGCTTTTGTTGTTCCAGCTTTTACGCCAGTTATTGATGAGCGCCTCCATTTTATAGGTGTAACTAATGGTTTCACCCAGATAGCAGTTGCTTTCTCCCTGGTACCATAAAAAACCTTTAAGTGCAAACGGCGCCAGCGGCGCAATCATTTTGGAATAAAACTTACCGGGATCACCCTCAATTTTAATGTTATTGGTTTTAAAATATGGGATAGCATCAAAAGCTTCCTGTGGCGCCCATGGCTCAATACGGCTGCCGCTTACTGCCGATGAAATGATACCAACAGGCACTTTCAGATCATGATTAAGGTTTTTGGCGAAGAAATACCCCACCGCCGAAAAAGCACGTAAAGCTGAATCCTCCGCGATACTCCAGCCTGAATGAGTGGAATCGGGCTTTTGAAGATTTTTTTGGGTGACCAAGAAGATCCTGATATGCGGATTGTGGGCTCTTTCCAGTTCATCAACCGGTGAATTTGCCGTACTGGTATCGGGCTTTTTAACCTTGCTGTTCTTGCGCATTTCGTATTGCATATTCGACTGGCCCGAACACAGCCACACCTCACCCACCAGGATACCTGTAAGCTTTATAGTATTAGTACCGGCGATGATTAACGTGGACGGATTTGCCGAAGCAGGCATCGGTTTAAGCGTCACCATCCATTTACCGGCAGCATCTGCATTAGTTGTTTTGGTTTGACCGTTAAACTTAACTGTTACCTTTTCGCCTGCTTTGGCGGTACCCCAGATTGGAACCAGCTGATTGCGCTGCAATACCATGCCGTTACCTAATATTTTAGGCAAAACAACCTGGGCTATGCTGCCTGTAAAACAGAATAAGCTGATAATCAAACAGCAAAATATCGCTCTGCCACCCATTCCTAATAATTGCCTGTTTTAAATGATTTGATATAATAAACCGCGGATTTAGCAAATTCGCCTGCTTTTGGCAGGTCGTAGTTTTGATCCGTTGGTGTGTCTGTATCAGGGAAACGCCGTACCTCGCCTGTGCGGAAAACAACACGGTTAATGCTTAATACCGGGGCAAAAAACAAGGCGGTAAGTACATCCTTGCCGTTTACATTCATGGTATAAAAACGGGTATTGGTGTTTAATTTCAGGATGATATGATAAGGTTTGCCTGCTTCATATTTCATAATGTTTTTATCACGGTATCCCGCCTTGGTCCTAAACTGTCCCGCCGAATCAAGCGTGAGCCTGATAGCAGCACTGCCCTTTTCATCCTGGAACTCGATATCCAACATGCCGGTATTATTTTGCCCGGGGATGATGGTAAAATCAGCTAATAAGTTTTTAGATACAGGCACCACGCGTTCCGCTTTGGCATAATCAAAAGGGTCGCTATCCTTCAGGGTAAGACTTTTTTCGCCATCCGGGGCCTTTTCAATAGTCACAGGGGCCCATTGAGGGCTATAAGTATTCCACAGGTTCAGCTCTTTACCGGAAGGTATCTCATTAAATACTTCATTGGCATGTGCACCGGCTATTTCGGTGAGGGGTACAGGTATTGATGATACCCAGATATCCTCCTTATTCATACTATAGGTTACCCACAGCTTTCCATCGGGCGGCGTACCGTTACCTTCTTCTATCCCGCGCACATATTGCGGCCCGTATGATTTATAGGCGCCGCCATACCGCATGGCCGAAATTTCGCCGTTAACCAGCAACAGATTTTTATAGTTGAGCCCATCATCACTAACCGAAACAGCCAGCGGCCACCTGAATTCGGAAGGGTTATAGACAGTTGCATATTTACCATCGGATGTGCGTTGCCCCCATATTTTGGCATTGCTGTTTACAAAGCGTGGCGCACGCGTGGCATTTGCAGGCCAGGTTTTACCATTATCGGTGCTGATGGCTGTCAGGGCGTATTTCCATAAGCCTACTACCCGACCATCGGGCAGGTGATAAAAATTGAAAGCCTTATAATCTTTATGCAACGGTATTAAAGCATCTTTTTTATCAGTTTCTTCTACCCACTGCATCATCATTAAGGGGTTAGCCATCAGCTCATCACAGGCCTGTACAAAGCCTTTATCTTTACTGGTTTTATAAAAGGGATAGCTTGTGTTTTTCTCGTTCCATTTAGGGTTGTAATGAATAAAGTAGATAGGCCCATATTTTCCGTTTGACAAAACCTCGCGCACCACACGCCCAATCCCCTGCCCATCATTAGGGTCATCGTGCCCATCCAAACAAATACCATAAAAGCCCAGCACCAGCAAGCGTTTTGATTTGGCGGTATAAAAGCCCATACGCTGGTGCATTACCGAATACAGGTTATTTGCCACACCAGGATGCCCCTCTTTTGTAGTACCATCGGGTATTTTATAGGGAGGAAAAACAAGGGTTGGTTTCGACCAGTTTTGCCCGTCGGCAGATGTGATCACCAATGTTTGGCCGGGGGGGGCGCTCTCTCCTACCTTATCACTTAAATACTCAACATAAAAAGTTTTGTTCCAGTAAGCCAGCATGGGCGCATGGTTATAGGTAAAGCCAAAACCATCAGCCAGCTCGGGATGTTCCCGGTTGGCCCTCAAAATTTGCGTACTATGCACCCCCACTACCGGAGTTAACTGCCCATGATGGTAATCAACATTAACCACGGTATTGCCGGTGTAGCGTACCGTATCCTGCGCTTGCGCGGTATAAGCAATTAATATAAATAATAATATATTGATGATTTTATTCATGTTAGCTTCTGTCGTTTTTCAACTGTGCTTCCTTTAGCAGTAAATCCAGTTGTTTTTTGGTCACTTTAAAAATGGTGCCGTGTTTATGCCCTTCGGGCACCTTCACACTATCTGATACATCAGTAAAAGTTTTAAAATCAGTAGTGCGCATAGCGCCATATCTTTTTAACCGGTATGAGTCATAGTAAACAAGCCAGTTGTTATCCGCTTTAGTTAAAGATGGGCCTTCGCTGTACGTTTCGGTAAAACGTTTGGTATAGCTGCTGTATGGCCCCAATGGGTTGTTACTAAATGCAACCAGGATATTGCGGTTGGGCCGGGTATTATCCTTCATTACCAGGATATAATCATTTTTGGCCCGCTTTACAATTTCGGCATCAATTACACTAAAGCCCGGATCGAGGAATAGTTTGGTTGGCGTAAACGCTTTAAAATCCCTGGTTGTGGTATAATACAGGCGGTGGTTATTGTTCTCGTCCTCCTGCCCTTTAGGGAAACGGTTGGGCACTGTTGATGCCCATACGATAATAAACCGATCGGCTTCATCATCATAAAACAATTCGGGCGCCCAGGCATTAACAGCGGTCGGTTCGTATTCCATCACATTAATGTGCTGTTGTGCCGACCAATGCACCAGATCTGTTGAGCTGGCATAGCCAATACCCTTATCATCCTTCCAGCCGGTTGTCCATACCAGGTGGTAAACACCATCCGGCCCCTGGGTAATGGATGGGTCGCGCATGATTTTCGCCTGGCCGGCATCCGGTTTTAAAAATACATGGTTAAGGTCTGTCCAGTGCCAGGCATCGTAGCTGTATAAAAACCGGAGCCCTTCATTGGCAGGTTCATGAAACGAGGTGAAAATGTATACGATTTTACCTGCCTTGCATGATATCATCATAACAAAGACAAATAACAACGCTACGTATTTAACTAATCGGTTCATGTTTTATCTCAGGTTTATATAGCGTCAATGATCAGTACACAATCATTGCCATTTGTTTTTTGGCCAGGAGGATTGAATTTAAGCGTTTTTGCTTTGGTAAACGTGCCTATTGCTGTAACTTGTCCGTTACGCGGGTTAAACCAGGATGCTTTTATCTTTGATCCCGTTAGTTGCCCGGTATTCACATTAATTTCTCTGCCGGTGTAGGTATAAATAAATGCATAGTTTTTACCACGGGTAGCTATAAGCCTGTTATATTTTTCACCCTGCGGCCCTGCAATAAGTGTCTGATCGGGCACCCGGTCAAAATATGGCCGCGATAGCATTAGTTTTTTAAGGTAGATCATTTGCCTGGCGCCGGGATCATTTATAGAGTTGTACCAATATCCTTTTGAGCCATAGGCGCTGTTTTTATCTGTTGGCTTGTGCATCTGCATTACATCGTTGTGGCCGTAGGTATAACCGCAGCTACCGGCAAATACCGACCAGTAACCATATCGCCTTACGTCGGCATCCGTCCACCTTGGCAGTTTGAGATTATGCAATCCATAGGGAATTTTCTCATAGGACGGTTCGGCATCAAGCGTAGGTTTTATGGGCGTTTTGGCATAGTCAACCTGCACATATTTCCAGTTATCCTCGCCATACTTTAAGTCTTTTTTTGAGGTATCCTGGGCATAGGTACGATGCCCCGACTGGAAGCAATTAAAACTTAACCAGGGCTGCTCATGAAACCAGGTTGATGATTGTGTACGCCCGCGCGGGTGGTACGTAATGAGGTGTGCTGTATCAAGGTCGTGCAGCGTATTACCAATGGCGTTCCATGTTTTCAGTGAGTCGGTACCGGCTATATCCCCACCGTTCATCCAGATGATGTTTGAACGGTCGCGGTATCTTTTGGCTAAAAATTCAGCATAAATTTTGGCTTTAGCTGCGCCGATATGATCTTCTTTAACTACCGATCCCCATACCGGCACCAAGGCAATGTAAAGTCCTTTTTCGGCAGCTTTACTGATTATCCAGTCAATATGATCCCAATAATCGTATTCCTGCGCTTTGCCGAAGGTATTCCCGGGAGTTACTTTAGGTTGGGCGATATTTTTATTACTTAAGGCCGAGTCGCCATAGGCGTTTGTTTCTTTGATGCTATGCACCACCATAACCTGTATCACGTTAAAACCTTGCCTGCTCCGGGTATCCAGGTATTGTTCGGCCTCTTCCCTGTTCATCTTCGAAAACAGGAGCCAGCCGGTATCGCCCAACCAAAAAAAAGGTTTGCCGCCTGCTGTAAAGTACCGTTGGTTTGCAGCTATTTTTAAAACCGGCATAGCCGTTTCATTGCTTTTGAACGAGAAAAGCAAACAAGAGAGGATACCTATTAAAACAACCTTTTTTAACATAATTATTTTTTACTCATCAGCCATAAAATGGCAGTCCCCGCGTTCGGGTTCTTTATTTCGGTACCATTACCTCCTTTTACCTGTTGGTCGCCTTGCAAAATTTGGCCGGTTTGAGGATCTATCCATTGCGCTTTATAACTGGTATTGGCAGGCAGATCCAAACGGACGGCCTTATCAGTACTATTGTAAACAATGTACCCTTTGGCCGAGCTTAATGCCCATTGATCTTTTGGCGAACCGGGCAATTCAACAGGCTTCATGCTGCTTGCCGCAGTTAAAAATTGTTTATCTGTACCGGCAGGTAATACCGGCAATGAGCCACCGGCTATAAATACGGCCCAGCCGAAACGGTCATAGCCATCGGCAGAAAACAGCACAGCCTTACCGGGGTATTTGGTGCGGTATTCATGCACCGCACGGTAAACCTGCTCAAAAGATGTTGCTTTGGGTTTTAAAATACGTGCCTGCTGGCGTGGCGCAAGGCTTTGGCCGCCGATAGGTTCATATGCAGCACCATTGGCCTGGTAATACCAGTAACGAATGTCGATTACGTTGATAACCGATGCTTTTGAAGGATCGGCCAGGATAGCGTCCTGTACATCCTTTGTGGCGCTAAGGCCAATAATTTCTTTCTTTTTATGAGTAGCTTCCCATTGTTTAATGGTTTCTACCCAAAATTGCATGAAATGAAGCGGGCCGGTGAATTCTTCCCCCATAAATTGAATTACACCGTTATTGCCCGCAAAATTATCCATGCATTTATTAATATAAGCCTGGTGAAGTTTACGCCTCACAGGGTTAGTTTCATCATAAAACTGTTCGGCCATAAACTGGCGCTTATCTCCTGCATAAGGTACCGGTTCGGGAAAGCCACTACCGTTGATATTGTTGGCGGTACGCCACGGAAAATCGGTATAGTGCGCGCCTGCCTCGATAATATTATGCTGAAAATAATTTTGGTGTACCAGTACCAGGCCCTTCTCATCGGCCAGGTCGGCAAACTGTTTTAAACGGCTCCAGTACCAGGTGTTGTATTTAGTGAGATCATATTTGCTTAAACCATCGTAGGCTAACTCTTTACCGTTGCGGGCAAAAGGCAGTTCATAAAATGGCGCCCAAACGTCGCCATCCATCCGGCGGATGCGTTCATGATCATCCCGGCGGCGATCATACCATAAACCGTAATTGTGCTCAAAGGCTACAATGTTATCTTTAAGCATCCTGTTGCTCACTTCATCCAGGTCATCAGTAAGCCCGGTTCCGGTTTGGCCGGGTACCCAGCGGGTGATGGCGGGCTTGGCCTCTTTTTCGGTATAATCACGGTGAACAGTGCCGCTCCACCAGGGAGTTTGCGCATGTTTGCCGGCAAGCACAGTATTGCCGCGTACCAGCCACCCATTTTCAACACTCATTTTTGGAGCTGCAGCAATAGTGCCGGTTGCCTTATATCCTATTTGGTCGATTGTTTTTACACCTGCGGATGAAGTGTTTATCAGGTTTCTTTGGGGGACCTGGTTTATCCAGTCGCTTATGGTTATTGCCGGTTTCCTGGCAGCAGCCATTAGCGCGGCAGCCTGCTCAACAGTCGGGCTGCTTGACGGCTCTGTAGCAGAATATAGAATATCCGCTTGTTTACTTACATCTTTATTTAATCGGTTTGCCAACTGCGCATAATAAAAGCTGCGCGGATTAATAGTGCTATTGGATTCTTCCCAATAGCCGTCGCCGGCAAATTGCGCCCAGGTGCCAAAAGCCCAATTTTGCGCTGTTGGCGGCTGGTAACAATCCACACGGGCAGCGGTACAGTTCCAGAACATGCTGTTGGCTGAATTCCATCCCGCTCCCTGCCCATCCTGTCCACGGTTCATATAACTTAGTGCCTGCGCGTCAATATTTACTACATCAAACAAAATACCTGATGCCCAGCTATCAATTGACCCGCTAAAACTGTAAGGCTGAATTGACATACATTGTACAAAGGCATTTGGACCGGGGGCGCAATATCCCGTTGCGAAATCATGATACCCCTGTTCTGAATATAAACGCTGGAACAAGGTTTGCCCGCCCATGGTTAAAAAGGTATTACGGCGTTGCCCTCCTATTTCTGATACCGGGGCAAGTGATCTGCAATCTTCAACGGTAATACGGTTGCCTGTCGGTGCAACAAATACCGCCGAACCTGCAAAATGCTCAAAGGTAACCTGGCGCACCCAGGCATCGGTAACATTTTCCATAGTGATGGCCATCCAGCGGTGCGCTTCGTCCTTTGGGTTTGATGCTTCATGAGCCGACCGCAGTTTTAAATTTTCGATGCCCACCTGTGCTATTCTGCCCGGCCATTTATAGGTTGCTATAAGGCCGCCGCCATAGGCTGTATCTAAAGCCGTGGTAAGCGGTGCGTCAAGAGTAATAGTGTTGCCATCAACGGCAATTATCTTTCGATCCCAGTAAATATCGCGTTCGCCGGGTTTCCAGGCTAATGCGGTAAGGCCGCCGCCAAAATGATCTGTTTTGATGGTATTGATCCAGGCCTGGGTGCTTGGCCTGTGCACCCTAACCATATCACCGGTTTTTATATCAGCGCCCGCAGCAATGTGTAATGTATTAGCATTCACAGGCACATAAGCATCTGTAATTTTAATCTCTTTTTCGGTTTGCCTGTCGTTTTTACCCGAAACATGGATAAAAGTCTCCCGGTCTGTTCCGGCGGCCAATAATATGGTTCCGTTTGACCCCATGCCACTTCCGCGCAATATAACACCCGAGGCATTTATTTTAAGGCTGCCATTAAGCTCGTATATCCCCTTATTAAGCAATACAGCGCCGCGAATACCATCCTTACCGGCAGGCAATCCCGCCACATAATCCACCGCGGCCTGGATCCTCAAAGTGGCATCTCCTGGCTTTAACGGAACTACAACCCGTGCCGGAGCAACAGGAATTACCTGTTCTGACGCCATATACCCGCAATAAGAGTAATCAGGAATGCGGTCGCCATTGGCGGCAACGGCATAAATCAGCTTCCCGTTTTTATCAGCAGCAACAGGCGACTGTGGTTTATCCTGCTTCTTTTTTTGAGCAAACAAAGGAGCATGCAAAAGCATGCTCCCCACCAACATATAAATAAACCTATTGAACCCAAATCCTGACATTAGTACTGTTATAATTATTTCAATGTAGCTAACTTCTTTTCGCCTTTCATCGCTACGGTATTTAAATATACTTCGATATTGGTATAGCCACCGCCATTTTTAGCAGGCAGGGCCGAATCATTACCATCTTTAGGATTTAAGCCATGTTTTGTTTCCCAATCATTTGGCAAGCCATCATTATCCGAATCTTTGAAAGGTGTACCTTTATAGTCAGGATATCCGCCTACCTGCCATGGTGCCGTGATGATACCCAGTTTATATGAGTCTTTAGGTAATTTACGAACCTTAAACTGGTATGCAGTATCGGTTTGCATTTCCTTATAAACAATTTTTCCGGTACGCGCCTGCTCTGTAATACGTGCATCAACCGCGTCGCGTTTTGGCAGCGTTGCACCTGCATTGGCAATAACAAATTTGTAAGCATCCGTAGCCGACATAATGGTTAAAGGCGGCATAGGGAAAGGCGTGTTTGAGCGCATGTAATCGGTATACTCGCCCGCATCAGGCAATTCTTTGCCTCCGGCTCCTTCAACCTGGATACCGCCTTTCCACGGGTCTTTGGTAATTTCGGGGTATCCTTCCATAATATTACCAACGGCATATACACGTCCAAAAAACTTTTCTTTCAATTTACTCCGGCCAGATTCAGGTTTCAGGATCCTGTGACCTACAGGCTCATTTTTTGGTGTTACCGGACCAGGTTTGAAATAATTATTGATCACATTATAGTTTGTTGTATAATCGCCGCCATCCATTGAGCGGTGGTGCCAGTTAAATACCACGTTATTTACAAAATTGTAAACACCATTCCAGCCTACCGATGGGTTACGACCAGTATTATCGGCCCAAAGGTTACGAATCAGCAAACTGTTTTCGCCGCCTGTGGTGCTGCCGAAAGCATGGTTCCAATAATCAAGCGATTCGGAATAGATACAGTTTTGGATAGTGATATTAACTGTTCCAAGCTTCTCTTCCTTTGAACCGTCGCCCGGATCAAACATGTGCCTGTACATCGAAAAATTTTCATCTAAACCCCAGCTTGCCGATACGTGATCAACAATGATATTCCCAACCGGGTTACCGCCCAGGGCATCGTCCCTGCGGCCAACATTTGTTTCGCCACGACGGAAACGCATATAACGGATAATTACATCATGCGTATTTACCCAGAATGATTCGCCGGCAATACAAACACCGTCGCCCGGTGCAGTTTGCCCTTCAATGGTGATGTATGGCGCTCTCACTATAATGGGCGTTTTTATACGGATAATACCTGCAACATTAAATACTACTATGCGTGCGCCGCCTTTTTCGCAGGCATCACGTAAGGTACCCGGACCACTATCAGCAAGGCTTGTTACTACATATACCTTACCACCACGGCCACCAAAAGTAAATTTTCCACCGCCCTCGGCGCCGGGGAAAGCCGCCAGCTTTGCCTGCGGCAGATCTGATGGCCTGCCTGCCCAGGGCACATATACTTTACCGCGCCTTTGATCTGCCTTAATTATAGGAAGCGCAACCTGCCATGCAGAATCTGAACGGCGGGTAGCCTCTTTCATCAATGCTTCACTCTCGTCTTTTACTTTTTGGGGTACCTCCGGATATTGTGCAAAAGCCGGTTTAACAAATCCCAATGCTGCTGCTATTATAAATATAGCTGTGTGCTTTTTCATAGGTAAGTAGATATTATTCTTTTAGTTTATACGGTGACCGCAATGCTATCACTTTATATTTAATTATAATAATGGGTCGAATGTCCCGCCCCATCCAACATTTTGCTGCAGTTTAGGATTATTGGTAATTGATGAAGTTGGAATACCAAAGAAATAGTATTCATCTTTCCAGGCAATGGTGTAGCCATTATCAAGCGTTTTGGTGTTAAGGGTAAAGTATTGATATGCCTGATCGGCGGTTAAACCATCCCTGCCCACAAACGGCGAAACACTAAGACTTGTAGGTGCAGTTGCCGAATTAACGTTCCATTGAATCCCGGTTCGTGTTTTGCCATTTAAGGTATTGGCAAACAGCTTCCTCCTGCGCAGATCCCAGAAACGCTTACCTTCAAATGCAAATTCTATCTGGCGCTCAAACATAATGGCATTAATCATTTCAACCTGGCCCATACCTGTTTTTAAGCCATACAAGTTATCTGCTCCGGCCTCTACTCCGGCCCTTTTGCGTATTTGCACTAAAAGGTCATAAGCTTCTGAAATCCTGTTGGTAGCAGCTGCGCATTCGGCTTGGTTTAACAATACTTCTGCGTAGCGGATCTCCATCCAGTCGGTACCTTCATACTGCACGTTACTTTGCAGCGTTGCCGGGTCAATAGCTTTACGGCAATAAAAACCGGTTGATGATGCCTTTGGTTCCACTGCACTAAAAGTAGTTGGCTTGTTAAGACTGGGATTGTAATAATATGTCCATAACCTGTAATTCAAATTATTGATGATATACCATGTACATCCGTTGTAGGCTATAGTTTTATCAAAGCGGGGATCACGGTTTTGGTAATAAGTTTGATCGCTGTAAGTGTATTTTGATTCAGCAGGCAGCTTACCATCTTTCATAGGGTATGCTTTTACCATTTCCCAGGTGGGCTGGTTACTGCCGCCGCCGGTACCTAAATATGATGGTCTTGTAGAATTATCGTAGCCATTGCTTTTTTTGGTGTCTGTAGTGAAGTTGTTATACCCTGTAACCATAACCGCCTCCGGGTTGTTAACTTCGGTAAACCACATATTTTCATACGATGAGTTTAAGCCAAAACCACCCGCCTGCAGTAATGTTATAGCCTGCGTATTTGCAGTATAAGCGGCCTCCCATCTTTCGGGCTTGCTCGCCGGGTTGTTTTGATCGCTGGCTCCGGCGGTTACAAACTGCGGGCTTGCCCATGTTAATAATACGCGGGCCTTGAAAGCTGCAGCTGCACCCGCTGTTATGCGCCCCCAATCTGAGCCGTTCCACTTTGCAGGTAAATATTTAATGCAGCTATCCAGGTCGGCGCTGATTTGTTTAATACACTCTGATGTTTTATTACGCGGCAGTAAGGCAGCATCTTTTGCTTCCTGGCCAACAGCCTGCAATGGGGTTAATACCAATGGCACACCGCCATATAAACGTACCAGGTCGAAATAACGGAAAGCGCGTAAAAATAAAGCCTGTGCAACCAACCTGTTTTTAGTGCCAAGTGGCAGCGTTCCTGCGTTTACATCCCTGATAAAGGTGTTGATAAAACGGATCTTACCATAATTATTGGTTATGTTAACAGATGTTGCAATATCTCCAACATCTTCGGCAGTTAATGTTCCCCTGAAAAATTTGGTATCCGAATAAGATTCCTCTGATAACGAATTTGGGTTGCTTATTGCACCGCCGGTAACACCAGCCCAATCGGGCAGGTTTGAATTGTATATGTAATTAAGGTTTAATACCGCCAAAGTTGAATCATTGAAGATCTGGTTTGCCACAGCATTGCCCTGGTCAACATTGTTAAGTACTTTTTTGCAGCTTGTAATTACCGTTGCTAAACATATCACCGGTAATAATATTTTATGAATTTTCATTTGCTTTAATAATTAAAAACCAACATTTAAACCAAAAGATACCGTTTTGAGCGTGGGGTAGACATTGTATGAAGTGGCGTTATCCCTATAGGTGAAGGGGTTATTAAAATTAAACGGATTGGTTGCCACCGCGAATGCTTTTATGCTTCCTATGCCCATCTTTTTTGTAAGTGATGAAGGGAACGTGTATGACAGGTTTATATTAGTTATTTTAAATGTGTACGAACTCCTAAACCAAAATGAAGATGTTAAAGTATATGAATCTGCGTAATAAGGCGCAGGATACGCTGCATTTGTATTGGTAGGAGTCCAGTGGTCCGACCAAAACTCCGGCCGGTTATCAGTAGCTTTTGATAAGGCTCTTGCATCGCCTTCAACCAGGCTTTGCCCGCCAAACGACATACCCATAGTTACATTAAGACTTATGCCTTTATAACCACCACCAAAATTCAGCCCCAGGCCGTAGTGGTTGCTTGACTTGTTGGTAAGGTAATCCTGGTCTTCTTCGCCTATTTTACCATTAGGAGCTGTGTACTGGCCAGTGGCATCTTTAGGGCCGCGTACATCCTGATAGTACAACATTCCCGGCGCCGGCACCAGGCCGTTGATCCGTACAGCATCCGGCGAAATACCAGCTGCAGCAGCCATCTGTGCTTTTACAGCATCAGCCTGTTCCTGTGTCCTGATCATACCCTGGTAATGGTAACCAAATACACCTTTATCACTCGGACGCCCGGTTGCATCAAGGTAAGTACCCACATTGCCAAGCGGCTGGTCAACTCTCAGGTTTTTATCATCAAACCATGATAAAAACGGGCTAAAGCTGTAACTAAAATCTTTTCCTATCCTGTCTTTCCAGCTCAATGAAATTTCATAACCAAATGTGTTAACCGATGCAAAGTTTTCTGTAGGCGGCGCAGCACCAATCAGTACCGAAACTGACGATGTTAAACCCGATAACATGTTATACCTGTGCGAATAATATCCATCAGCAGTTAACGATAAGCGGTTTTCTAAAAACTGCGCATCAATACCAAAATTGGTGCTTAGGTTGCTATCCCAGGTTGTATTGGCATTGGCAATTACAATATTGGGCGCATAGGTTAAGCCTCTGTCGTTATTTCCGCCAAATACGGCACCTTTGCCTGTTTCTAATCTATAATTCTCCTGGTACAGGAAAGGTTTTGAACTATCGTTACCTAATAAACCAACAGATCCCCTTATTTTAAAGAAATTAACAAACCTGATATTATTTTTAAAGAATCCTTCCTCTGACATTACCCAGCCTAATGAACCGGATGGAAAATATCCCCATTGATGGCCGGGCGCAAAGTTGTTGTTAGCATCGGCACGGATGGAAAGTTCAACCAGGTATTTATCAGCGTAGGCGTAATTTACACGGCCGGCATAAGCCAGGCGGCCAAACTGCAGTACCCTGCCATTTGCCTGATCGGTACTTTGAGCGCCGGTTGCAAACTGCATATTATCAAAACCGCCTACCAGGGTACCTTCACGATAGGCCTGCAGGCTTTCGCCCGAATCGTGCTTTTGCTCAAATAAAGCAATGGCCGATAAATCATGTTTGCCAAAGCGGGCAGCGTAAGTTAAATTACCATTTACCTGGTACACATTGGTAATACCTGGGGTAAAACGTACGATATCACCATTTTTGGCCGAAATTACACTTTGAACATCGCCACCTACTATATGCTTATTTTCGCCCAGGTTGGTGAATGAGTACATGTTATACCTGGTACCGTATTGTTTGCTAAAATCGTTGTTGATATTGCGATTGTAGCTTACGTTAGCTTTCAGGCCTTTTATAAAAGGAATTTCATATTCGGCATTGGCCAAAACATTTAACATGGTTGTGTTTTGAGATGTGTAGTTATTTAACTTTTGTATCTCAAAAAAATTCGCACCCTGAAACGATCCTGTATTTGATGCCTGCAGCACCGGTAAGCCGTTGTAATACATCGGCTGAAACTGCGGAATTGATAGCAAGGATTTAAAATCGTTGTCCAGGCTTTCTGACCCCTGTTTAAAATAATACCTTTTGCTGTAATAGGTGTCGCCGCTAATTGATAAACCCACTTTTAAGCCACTTGCAACTTTAGCATCAGCGCTGGCCCTGAATGTAAACTTGTTGGTGCTGGCCCCTTTAAAGTTTGAATTTTGCTGAGTGTAAGTGCCGCCTGCAAAATAAGTTGCCTTATCATTACCTCCGCTAACTGTTAAAGCATGGCGCATAATGTATGATGATTGCCAGGCTTCCCTTAAATGATCCGAACTGTTATTGGCAAAATAATCTAATTCATCCGGGCTGTAGTAAGCGGCATCTTTTGTTGTACCGGTTCCTATAACACCTGTAGGCGATAAGGTATAATTGTTTTTGGTTTGCTCATAATCATTAAGATAGGTTGCCTGTTGTAAACCGGTCATCATATGCGGCAGTTCAACTGCATCAGATATACCGTATGATCCGCTGTAGGTTACCTTAGGGGCGCCCACCTGGCCACGTTTCGTTTTAACAATAACAACACCGTTTGAACCCAAAATCCCATATATTGCTGCGGCGGCATCCTTTAATATCGAAATGCTTTCAACCTCGCTTGCATCAAGCAGGTTAAAATCATTAAGCGTTCTATGATTATCATCGATGATAAATAAAGGATCGGTTTTGCCATCTTTTGCAAAAAACACAGGATTACGAATCTGTATTGTAGCGTTTTCGCCTGGCCTGGCAGTTCCGCCGCTTACAGAAACGTTGGGCAGCTGCCCCCGCAAGGCTGCAGCGAGGTTGGTTGTTGGTATATCCTGTATGTTTTTCATTTCCACGGTTGCAATTGCACCCGTAAGATGAGTTTTCTTTTGTGTACCATAGCCTACTACAACCACTTCGTCGAGGCTGCTTTGCGATGGAACCAGTTTAAAATCGGCATTCATTTCGCCCTCCCTTAAGGCTTTTTCCTGGTAGTTGTAGCCAATAAATTTTGCACCGATCACAACCGTTTGCAAATTTGTGGCCTTAATGGAATACTTGCCATCGGTACCAGTTACACTGCCTGTGGTGCTTCCCTTTACCGTAATGGTAGCGCCAGGCAGGGGCAAACCATTTTCGTCGGTCACCAGGCCCGTTATGGTCCGGTTCTGGGCCTTTAGCGTACTGCTAATCAGGAGCAGTGCAAAAAATAAGTAAAAAACTCTTCTCATAAAGGTTTAATTTAGTTTCATGATTTAATTAATTGGTATAGTTTACTTCCCGGGTAATACTTCTCACGTTACCGGCCCGGTGCTTCATTTAAATTATTGTTTGGCTGCTGCCCTTTCCTTAATTCTTTGCTGCCATTCCTCGCCTGCTTTTTTCATATCATAGCCTTGTGCCGACAGGTAGTTATTGATGCGGCCTTTAAATTTTCCAAACCAGGCATGCTTTTTTTCCGACGATTCGGCATCCATCGCGTTTTCGCGGGCCTCTAACAGCCAGTCTTTAATTTTATCCTTTTGCGGAGTGGTGAGCGTAAGCAATTCGTCCAGATAAGCGGTGTAAGTTATAGGGTATACCCTGTAGGTCATGCCATCCTTAACTTTATCAACCTGGTCGGGGTTTAGTTCCCTGCCTAATTTCGAAATATACTGTGTATGCTGTGCTTTTAGTAGTTTGGTAACATTACTGTCCACATCGGCTATTTTAGCTTTAGCCGCCGCTTTATCATCACCGGCTTTTTCCTTTATTTGCTTGCTTTGGGCGTTGCGCGTATTATATATATCATTAAGCGTATGATACTGATCGGCGATAATATCACGAACCTTTTTATATTTTACAGAATCGGTAATATTTAACACATCAACAATTTTACCGGAGCGCTGTATGATTACCTGCGTATAATTATCCTTATTGGTATTTGCCGAAGGCGCCTGGGCAAATGTGCTTATACACCCTGCAGAAAGGAGCGCCAGMAGTATTAAACATTTCTTTATTCTCATAATCTTAACTTTAAGGTAAGTTATATTTATATATTTTAATAAAATTACAACAACTTGTAAATCAATAAATTAACTTTATATTGTAGTTTTTATCACAATTTATTTGCACATATCACAATTAAACTGACACATAATAATCATCAATACTTTAACTTAAAAAACAATATTGATATTTAACTATGTTGGTTTATATAATTGGTAACGGCACCTGGTATTACAGGATGCTTTAACAAATATCAAATAATAGGTAGTGCCATTTCTACCTGTATTTATCAATTTATTGTACGATCCTATCATAACACCGCTTTTCCGGTACATCCTGGTTCTGTCAAAAGAATGTTACCTTTTTATAATCAATGTTTGCTTAAATATTTATAATTTTAAAAATTGTAAGCCAATTAGCAAGCAGTGTTTAAACTGCTAATTTTATTAACAGTTTATTGATTTTTTAAAAATGAAGCCTCATTTCCTTAAGGTTGCTGTAAAACCACAGAACTCTTTTAGCATCAGGCACGATATTTTACCAACCTTTAGGGGCATATGGCATTATCATCCCGAACTGGAGCTTCACTACGTAATTAAGGGCGAAGGTGTGCGCTTTATTGGTGATAATATCAGCAATTTTTCGCCCGGCGAAATTACTTTACTTGGCGAAGCGCTGCCGCACTGCTGGCGCTGCAAGGATGAATACTTTTTGCCGGATTCGGGCCTGAATGTGGAAGTGATAGTTATTCATTTTTTGCCGGATTGCCTGGGCAAATACCTGCTGAACTTACCCGAAGCTTATATGTTGCCGAAACTTTTTGAAAAGGCCAAAAGCGGGATGGTTATTAAGGGTGAGGCAAAAACACGATTGGCTAACCTGATGTGGCAGGCGGTAAATGCAACCAATCTCGACAGGATTATTGTGCTGCTGTCTATTTTAAAAATACTGACAGAAAACGACGACTTTGAGCCGATCATATTATCGCATAACGAGTTTCATCAGTCGAACGAATCGGATACCATTCGCCTTAATAAGGTTTGCTCCTATACCCTGGCTAATTATAAAACCGAAATAAGTCTTGAAAAGATAGCAGCCATTGGCAACCTTAGTGTTACCTCGTTTTGCAGGTATTTTAAGCTGATGACCAAAAAAACCTATTTTGATTTTTTAACCGAGATCAGGATCAGCCATGCCTGCCGTTTTTTAATTGAGGATAAGCTGCCTACCGAAGTGCTGTGCTTTGAGTGTGGTTATAATAACATATCAAACTTTTACCGTCATTTTAAAAGGGTAACCAACATGACCCCGCTTGAGTACAAAAGGAGATACATTAAAGGGCAAAAAGCCGCCAGTTAATAAATTTTTATGCCAACCTCATTTTGCAGGTGGGTGTAACTGCTGTACAGATCCTCAATCTGGCTGCGGATGGCCGGTGAAAAATAGCCAACATCGCGCCTTGTTTTGGTCGAAATTTTTAATCCCCGTTTGGTTAAGCAGTATTTGGCCACAACGGGATATACATTGTGCATCACATCCATGTTTTCAATCAAAAACTGTTGTACGGCATCCACTTCATACTGCAGGGATTCATCAGCATAATTATTGCACAACCATACAATAAGCTCAGGAAAAAAATTACCCTGGATGCAGGACAATCCTGCCGAGCCGGTTTTTAAAGACGCAACCGCATGCCCCATATAAGCATCGTACAAACCAAAACCGGGGTTAATTTTACCGGCCTCTAATTTTTGCTGCACCTCATCAATATTTAGGCAGGTATCTTTATGGTAGATCACCCGGCCGGTAGCTACAAAATCGGCAAGTTGCCGGGGCGATAATAACCTTTTGTAAGGTACCGGGCATTCATAAAAACCTAAGGGGATGTTAGCGGTTTGATCTAACAACTTAAATAACTGGTAATTAAATACCGCATCCGACTCATCGGCATCTGCCAGTAAGCTGGTAATTACAATTACAGCCGAAGTACCTGTATCGTGCACCTTTTTTACAAAATCGGCTTGTTGGGCAACCGGACCGCCAAACGTACCGGTGGCTACAACGGGTACCGCGCCATTGACAATTTTTATAACATGTTTTATAATCTGCAGCCGCTCCTCATCCTTAAGTTCAAACATTTCGCTGGATAAGCAATTGGCAAATACCCCGGTGGCCCCTGCCTGCAAATACATTTCTGTAAGCTGGGTAAGTACATCATAATCAATAGCTCCATTGTTTTTAAAGGGAGTTAACATTACTGGGATAAAACCTTTTTTAGCCTGTTCCATTTTGATGTTTGTGTTGTGTTTAATTTATTTTTCGCTGTAAACCACCCTGTTTTTGTTAAAAATATACCGGTGAGGAAAATAGTGAGTGTACCCACTACAATGATGAGGTTGGTATTTAAAGTACTGCGAAGCGATGCATACTGATCTGGGATAATTGCAGGGAAAGTAAGCCACATAATTACCAGCATCCCAATAATTGTTGCTATGATTGCTTCATGGTTACGCGTTTGCCGGCTGACGATGCCCAACAGGAATAAGCCCAGCATACCAGCCGCGAATATGCCCGATAGTTGCCACCACACATCCAGGATACTTTTAACACCTATCATAGCTATACCTGCTCCCATACCTGCCAGCCCGAAAACAACGGTACCGATATGTAAAATATTAAGCGTTTGCTTATCATTTAGCTGTGTTTTAAAATATCGCTTATAGATATCAATCGTAAAAACGGTAGCCGATGCATTCATGCCCGAGCTGATGGTGCTCATGGCTGCCGAGAGTATAGCTGCCACGATAACCCCAACCAGCCCGGCAGGGATTTTGGTTACCATAAAGTGCGGCATAATTTTATCGCCATAATCTGCAGGCGTTAATTTGGCCATCACACTACTTACCTGGCTTGCAGAAGCCGTGGCAGGCAGGCGTTCAATGGCCGCCTGGTGTTTAATGCTCAAAATAAGATCGGGGTGCTGACTATAGTAAGCATATAAACAGGAACCTATTACAAAAAACAGGAACGATGCAGGTACATATATCGCCACACACAGCCAAACCGACTTTGCAGCCTGCCTGGTTGATTTTGCTGCATGGTAACGCTGTATATAGTTCTGGTCCATCCCAAAATTGTTAAGGTTGATAAAAAATCCGTAAAACAATATCACCCAAAATGTTGGCTGGGTAAGGTCGGGCGAAAAACTGCCCAGATCAAATTTGTGATTGGCCAGGCCGATATCCACTATCTTTGTAAACCCGCCGGAGATATTGGTTACCAACAGGTAAATGATCAGCACAGCGCCCAGTGTTTTAATGATACCCTGCACTACTTCTGTCCATATTACTGCTTTTATGCCACCCGAAACCGTGTATATGATAATGGAGACACCCATTATCAGCATAATCATTTTCATTGATACGCCGGTAAGCGCCTGCAGGCTTAACGCGATGCCAAAAAATACCGAGCCCATGCGGGCCAGTTGCGTAAGTAAAAAACAAATAACAGCATAGGTGCGCGCCCAGGGACCAAAACGCTTTTCGAGATGCGTATAGGCCGATACCTCGCCTGTGTTACGATAAAATGGTACAAAATATTTAACCGCAATCCATGCAGCAAGCGGCATGCTCAGGCTAAATACAAAAGCGTTCCAGTTACCGCCATAGGCTTTGCCGGGTACACCCAAAAAAGTATTGCTGCTTAAAAAGGTGGCGTAAATAGACAGACCAATAGCCCAGCCCGGTATTAAACCCGATGCCATGGTAAACTGCCTGGCATTTTTATTCTTTCGCGAAAAATAAAAGCCCACCAGTATCATCCCTATCAGGTAAATACCTATAATGGTAAAATCGAGCAGGGGTAACACTTTCATGCGTTAAACAAAATTTCTAGTAAGATTTATATTGTGGTTTAAAACTGTATAAACAAATGTACCATTGTGGTAGTATCATTTACTATAACATTTTTTCAGGCTATTGTATGATATTAGCATTCGGGTGCAAGCAGGGAATGATGTTTACTGTATGGCGGCGAAGACTCACCCCGACGATCCGTTAGCTAACGGACGTCTGCCCTCTCCGATTGCGTAGCATAGAGGGGCTAAAAAATTATTTTTATCTTCTCAACCCTCTTTGCGGCCCAGCCGGAGAGAGGGTCGGCCAGCGCAGCGTAGCCGGGGTGAGTCTTAACCAGCGTTCAAAAAACACTATAGATACGCAATGATTTTATTCAACGCCGCCTCGGTGTTATATATAATTTCGTCGTTTTTAAATCTCAAAATAGTCAATCCCAGGGCTTGCATTACTTCATCGCGATTTTGGTCGTATTCTTTTTTTAACAGGTGGATGGGACCATCGGCTTCTATTACAAGTTTCCGTTCGGCGCAATAAAAATCAGGAATATAGTAAATATTACCTTTAATGGTCGGCTGAACACAAATCGGAAATTGCCTCAAAAACTTTTTGTTGTTTAGTTGTCTATTCCTAAGATGCTGCCATAAAACTTTTTCGGCAGGCGTTTCCTGCTGTCGAAGTAGCCTGCAAAGCTCTATGATGGATGACATGGATAAAAATACAAATATTTTCAAAAATTATGCATTGAGTTGACTCACCCCGACGAGGCTGCGCCCGTCACCCCTCTCTCCGCTTCGCGCATAGAGGGGGCAAAAAAATATTTTTATTTTCTCACCCTCTTTGCGGCGCAGCCGGAGAGAGGGTGGCCCAGCGAAGCGTCGGCCGGGTGAGTCGTAGCCAGCGTTCAACCGAATGTTTGTGTAAACCCCAACTTGTCATCGGAACTGGTTTGTCCATGGTACCCTGCCGGTTTTAACGATCACTTTGTATTGTAAGCTGCGCCACCTGCAAACCATCCCCGGTAACAGTAAGGTTAATTTTACCAGCATTTGATTTCGATTGAATAATAGCCAGCCCCAGTCCATTGAATACCCGGTGCTGATTGGAAACAAAAGGATCAAGGTCTGTTTGCGAGCCATTATCAACCGCTTTTAAGATCCCCTCTCCACTTACTTTAAATTTGATAAGGTGATTGGCATCCGGCACCGGGATATTATTTTTATCAAGTATGGTAACGGTAATATATGAAAGGTCTTTACCATCAGCTTTAATATGGCTCCTGTCGGCTTTAAGTTGGACGCGATATGGCTCGCCTGCCGTAACAATCTGGGTGCTCATAATGACCTTGCCATTTTTGCGCGAAACAGCTTTCAGGATGCCTGGCACATATTTAACCCGCCACATTACATGCAGGTCATCGCCTGTTTTCCTGCGGATGCCTAATGATTTGCCGTTTAAATAAGCCTCCACTTCATCGGCATTATTATAATAGGCCCAAACATCAATAGTTTGACCAGGCTTCCAGTTCCAGTGGGGCAACAGGTGCAACACTGGCTTAGTTGTCCATTCGCTTTGGTACATATAATAAACATCCTTGGGGAAACCGGCCAGGTCGACTATGCCAAAGTATGAGCTGCGTGCAGGCCACAAGTACGGGGTAGGTTCACCAATATAATCAAATCCTGTCCACACAAATAATCCCGAAAGGAAATCGTATTTTTTGATGATCTTCCAGGTTTCTTCATGTGTTGAACCCCAATAGGCCGATACATTGTCATAAGCCGATACCGTAAAATCGGGATTGCCATCTTTCAAAGGTGTTTTGCCATCCTTTGGCCAGCGCCGTATGCTATCCGATGGCATATCATAATGCCCGCGGGTAGCCAGTGCCGACATGTTTTCGGTCCCAATAAACTTTTGGCCGGGATAATTCTTTTGAAAATTGGCGTACACTTCCTGGTGATAATTTAAGCCTACCAAATCGAGTGCGCCGGATTGATAGATGAAATTCTTTTTCGGATCAGCCGCGCTCAGGGCCGATGTAACCTGCCTGGTTGTATCCAGTTGCTTCACTATGCCTACCAATTTGCGACTGATGCTTATTCCGGTACTGTCAAATTGTTCCCGTATCTCGTTACCAATGCTCCAGGCAAAAATCGACGGGTGGTTACGGTCACGCAACACCTGGTCCTGCAGGTCTTTCACATGCCATTTATCCCAATCCTGGTGATAATCATACTTGCTTTTCTTTTTTCGCCACATATCAAAAGCTTCATCCATCACCAAAAACCCCATCCTGTCGCACAGATCAAGAAATCCAGGTGCAGGCGCGTTGTGTGATGTGCGAATGGCGTTACACCCCATGGCTTTCAGTATTTGCAGCTGGCGCTCCATAGCCCTTACATTTACAGCCGTACCCAGTGCACCCTGGTCATGGTGCAGGCAAACGCCTTTTATTTTCATCGGCTCGCCGTTTAAAGTAAAACCTTTATCGGCATCGAAGTTAAAATAACGAATACCCGTGTAAATTGACTGATCATCAAGCACTTTACCGTTTTGCAACACTTTTATTACTACTTTATACAGGTACGGCCTTGTTACCGACCAAAGCTTCGGTTTGCTTACTGCCAAAGTTTGATGAACAGCAATCGAAGTGTCTCCGGTATTTTTTACATGGGATGTTTGGGAAACAACAACTTTACCTTCGGCATTGTAAATGGTAGTTTGCAGGCTTAATTTGTTGTTTGCCGATGGCTGATGTACCCCAATCTCCAGAGCCACTTCGGCGGCTTTATCATTTACTTTAGGTGTTGTTATAAAAGTCCCCCAGTTTGTAAGGTAAGTTTTAGCTGTAGTAACCAGCCACACGTTACGGTAAATTCCCGAGCCTGTATACCATCGGGAATTAGGCTGATCGGAATTATCCACACGTACCGTGATCACATTTTTTTTGTTGCCAAAGTTAAGGTACGGCGTAATATCATACCTAAAAGAGATATATCCATTTGGACGTTTACCCAGGTAATGCCCGTTTACCCAAACTTCGCTGTTGTGGTAAACACCATCAAAATCAATAAATATGTTTTTGTTTTGGGCAGATAAAGGCAGGGTAAAACCTTTACGGTACCAGCCAATGCCTGCTGGTAAACCGCCCTCGGCCTGTGTAGTAGGATTTTTCTGATCAAAACGACCCTCTATGCTCCAGTCGTGAGGCAGATCCAGGCTGCGCCATTGTGCATTATCAAAGGTGTTGTTTTGGGCCCGCGGCTCATCGCCAAAAAAAAACTTCCAGCCGGTATTAAAATTTTCTGTTTTACGCGTGCTTTGGCCCTTAGCCGCAGCAGCACAGATCAATAAAGTAATGAGCAAAAAATAATGGTAACGCATAATTAAACCCCCTCTAAATCTCCCCCTGAAGGGGGAGACTTTTTGATTTGTATATTTTATGTTTTGTTTTTCAAAGCCCTCTCCTTCAGGGGAGGGTTGGGTGGGGCTTCCTACTTCTTCTTTTTAACCGGTGGTGCAACAAAATTCAATTCGCTTTTGCCCAGATCTTTTGATGTGGCTACAGCTATACCACGCTGATCGGCTTTGTTTACCGCGCAATAGTAGTGGTATACCACACCCTTATATTTTATCACAAATGATTTGTGGGCAAACATATTATCATAAGGTTCGGATGATTCAATCAGCTTATCGCCTGTCCAATCAGTCCAGTGAACCAGGTCGTACGAACAGGCAAAGCGGTTAAATACACCCGTTGTCCCGGTTTTCCAAAAGGCGCCGAAATAAAACATCACATACACATCGCCCATTTTTTGAATATACGGGTCGCCGGTAATGCCGTCGCCATGGTTCAGCACAGGATCTTTGCCAAAACGCTGCCAGTGCAGCATATCATCAGATACAGCCATACCAATGCGCTCGGCGCCGCGTTTTTTGTTTAGGCTATCGCCGTTGGCATTGTAATACATCACAAATGGGTGACCAGTAAGCTTTGTCTTATCCCATATCACGGTTTCTTTATATTGGGTATGGTTATCCCACCAGCTTACATCTTTATCGATGCTTGATAGTACGGGATGATCTAACCGCTGCCATTCATGTGGTGTTGACGGATCCTTGCCGGTATTGGCTATGCTGATTGATAGCAGCCCTTTCTCGTACCCGCGGCTTTGCCCGCCGAAATACGACATCCAGTATTTATCCTGGTATTTTTGCAGCTGATAACTGCCGCCCCATTTGTAATCCTGCAAAGCAATATAACCTGCCTTTTGGTTACTGTCCCACTGCGTGGTATCTGAGAATGACAGGATGCGGCCGCGGGTTTTCCAATGCAGCAGGTCTTTGCTATCAGCCAGCCAGGTTTCGTAACCACGGCCATTGAATACAAGGTAAGTCATGTACCAGTTGTTTCCTTTCCTGAAAACACTGGGGCAATCCATTTTTTTTGAATTGCTATCGGGCGCCATCACCAGGCCATATTTATAAGGAGTTTTTACCTGCTGATAAATATCCTGCATTACCTTATTGGGCACCGCGTTGGTTTGTGCCGATAGTTTTATAGCCGGTAACAGGCAAATAAATAATACCAAGCGTTTCAATGTATGATTCATATTTTATAATTCTTAAAAGCTGCCTAAAAACAAGTCGTCATTGCGAGGTACGAAGCAATCCCCGACTTACAGAGCAGCTATGCAAACCCCGATCTGTACAGTTTGGGATTGCGTCGTTCCTTATAATGATGTGGTTGGTATAAACCAAGCAATTGGCTCTGTATGCTGGCAACGACTCACCCGGCCGACGCTGCGCTGGGCCACCCTCTCTCCGGCTGCGCCGCAAAGAGGGTAACTCCAATTTTTGTTTTTTGCCCCTCTATGCGACGCAGTCGGAGAGAGGGGCAGACGGGCGTAGCCTCGTCGGAGTGAGTCGTCGCCGCTATGCTGTATACGTCATTCCTTTCCCCAAATTTCAGCAACTGAGCATAACAACCTTTTTTACCTAACCACAAACAAATAACCACCCGACCCCACCTTAACCAAAGCCTTACCGTTTTTGTATCCTATAAATTCCATGTCTTTTCTGTTCCTGATGTTTTGCCCTCCCGATGTGATCATAGCCGTTTTATTTACCGGCAAATAAATAGTGGCCGTTGTATTAGCCGGAATGCTTACACTCAGCTCAAACTTATCTGCTTCCTTTTTCCAGCTGCTTGAAATGGTGCCGTAAGGCGACTGGTAGTTTGCCTTTGCCCAGGTTACATCGCCTACAACTTCGGGCCTTATCTCTATTTTATTAAAGGCGATGGCATCATCTGCCGGGCGAATGCCTGCAAGTCCGCTGTAAAACCACTCCGTTAAATGGCCCAGCATAAAATGGTTGTTTGATACTGATGGCAACGCCGCCCATGATTCCGTGAGCGCCGTTGCTCCATGCGCTAACTGATACCCATAACCCGGCACATCAGCACGACTATTCATATCAAATATCACATCAGACCGACCTTCATCATCCAGTACCCTCAGCAGGTAGCGGTAACCAATATCACCGGCGGTAAGGCTGTTACCCCTGCTGCGGATATCCTTTACAATATTGTTCACCACAGCGGTTTTGTATTGCGGCTCAACCAACCCGGTATAAACAGAAATGGCATTTGCCGCCTGGCTGCCGGTACCATATTGCTTAGTTTCGGCATTAAAGAATTTTTTATTGTAAGATTGCTTTACCTGTGCGGCTAATTTATTGTCAGCTGCAGCGTCTTCGCTTTTCCCCAGTAAAGTGGCAATTTTTACCGCGATATCCAGGTCATAATAATATAAGGCCGTGGCCGTGATGCCCTTTGGGGTTAACTGCGATACGCCAGGTGGTTTTGGCCCCAGGTCATACCAATCGCCTAAGCCCTGGGTTAAAATATGATCATCTGCTTTTTTACCCAGGTAAGTTAGGTAGCGTTTTATCATATCGTAATTTTGGACCAGCACATTTTTATCGCCGTACCATTGATACACATACCAGGGTAGGATAACTGCATTGCTGCCCCATTCGGGCGAGTCGCGGAACGGCTCATCAAACTTTACATATTCAGGAGCTATCTCCGGAACCAAACCATCTTCGGTTTGCGAGATCCGCATATCGTTGATGCATTTACGCGCCAGCCCAACTATATCATAGTTATAATGTAGGGAACTGCCCACCAAATGAGCTTCTTCCAGCCAGCCCAGTTTTTCGCGGTGCGGGCAATCGGTAAACACGCTGGCCATATTGCTTTTCATGGCCCAGTCTATCAGCTTAAAGGTTTTATTAAACAGCTCATTTGAACAGGAAAAATCGCCAACCGTAGCAGCGGCGTTGCGCGTATGCAGGCCTTTTATAGCTATGACAACCGGCTGCTGTTTGGCATTAGCCTCATTTTGCGGACCCGCGCCTACCACCTGTAAATACCTGAAACCGTAATAGGTAAACCGCGGCTGCCAGGTTTCTGCACCATCCCCTTTTAAAATGTAATTATAATAATGCGGCCCGCCCGATCCTTTTTGATTGGCACTGCCATCAGCATTAACCAACTCGGCCGGAATTATCTTTACCGTATCTCCTTTTTTTCCCCTAACCGTGATTTGCGGGATGCCCGAAAAGTTTTGTCCAAAGTCATAGATCCAGGCTCCTGTGTTTAATTGGGTTTTGTTTTGGGGGATAAACTCCTGCATTATCTTCAGCGGGTCGGCCGCCTGGGCGTTTAGCATCGGCGGGCCATCAACCTGTACAGCATTACGCCAGGCATCACCATTAAAACTATTGGTATTCCATCCGGTTTGCTCCAGGTTGGCATTATAGTCCTCGCCGCCATAAATACTGCTGAAGGTTACCGGACCGGGGGCTGTTTTCCATGTGGTGTCGCTTACAAGATTATCTATCTTCCCATCCTGGTATTCCATAACCAAACGGCAGATCATTTTGGGGTAACCAAATGCACCGGTAAGCTTACGGTAGCGTTTATCGCGGGGGATATAATAAAACCCGTTACCCAACATTACCCCGATGGTGTTTTTACCGGCTTTTAGCTGACCGGTAATATCAAATGGTACGTATAGGGCTTGTTTGTCATATTTTGTCCAGCCGGGGTCAAGGAAATGATTGCCAACTTTTCTACCGTTCAAACTCAGGTCGAAATGACCCAGCCCGCAGATGTAAAGTGTAGCTCTTTTAAGCCTATTGCCCACATGGAATGTTTTACGCAGCAATGGCAGCACATCATTGGCCATCCCTAACTTTTTTGGCCCTTTACCGTGATAAAAGGGAACAATAACTGAGGTATCGGATAGTTTATCATAGGCTATCCAGTTGGCACCTGCCCAGTCGGTTTTGTTAAGCAATCCCATTTGCCAGTGGGCAATACCACTCCAGGCCGATTGCTGCTGGTGGTTATCCCAAACCATTACTTTCCAATAATAAGTTTTGGCCGGTTGGAGTTGGCTGCCCTTGTAGGCCACCTGCAAAGATGCCGCCGAGGTCACTTTTTTTGAATCCCAGATGTTACCCTTATTATCGTCCAGCTTCTGCGGATCATCGGACACCAATACCCGGTAAGCCGTTTGCATGGTGTTGGCCTTGCCACTTTTCAACCGCCAGCTCAGCCCAGGTGATACCGACTCAACCCCTTGTGGATTTTGTTTGTAATCACATTGCAGACCTGCCACTTTTAGTTCCTGGGCAAATAATCCCAATGGTAATACCAGCAGCAAAAACAAAATGATCTTTTTTAGCATTTTTCTATATTTTTCTCAATTTTTCTACTGCATTTCTATCCCCGATATACATAAACCTGCACATTTTTCACCCACAATTACCAGTTTATAATTACCCGCGTTAATACTCGTCCCCGTTGTGGTAACCACCATTCCCGACTTGTTTTTGGCTACCGGTTTAAAGCTTAAATCTTCTTCTTTCATCACTGTTCCATCGGCGGCAAGCAAGTTCATTTTTGCAGTAAAGGCCGTATCGGTTGAGTTGTAATACTTTATGCGCAAAGCATACAAATCAGCCACACCTGGGGTAATGGTAAATGACGTGCTCCCCCCTGCATCCTTTTCAAACCGGATTACTTTTTTACCGGCCAAAGTATCCCTGGCTATGCCATCACCCTGTATATCAGCGACATCAGCCTTATAACTTATGGTTTTACGAAGATCGGTTGCGGGTTCAAGTGTAGTTACCGGCAAAACAGCTACGGTGTACATGTATTTTCCTTTATTAGCACCTAATTGCACCATGCCATCCTTTTTAAATCTTTTGCGGTAAACCGGGAGCTTATACCCGCCATTGGCATCATTTTCTATGTACAAACCGGTAACTTCATAATCATTTAACCATGCTGGCCTTTGTGCCGGGGCAATATCCATCGCCACAAATACATCCGCATCAGCAGTTATATCAAACGATGCAAACTGCTTATTATCAGAAAGATCAGTACAAATCCAGTCAGCCCCAAAAAGTACAGGCGGCAGGTTACTGAAGCTGATACCGGCGTTCACATACTGCTTTTGGCCCACATCCATCCAACTTTGTAATTTCCATTCGCCGACTGATTTTAAATGTGTTATTATGCCGCTGTTGTTTGGTGCCGCATGTACCTTGCCATTTAAAGTACTGATAGCAATTGCAGATATAAGAGCTTCACCAGCAGGTACATTTGGGAAGCTTATGTTTATTTTACCGCCTGTGATGTGAGCTGTGATTGTTTTCTTTAGTGCGCAGGCATAACCTGCTTCTTTCCAGATGTCCAGGTTTTTGATCTTTGTTTTGCCGTTAATAGCTACATCAAATAAGCGCCAGCCGGTACAGGCCATCCCGCCGCCTGTGCCATACCATGGTTCGGTAAAATATAACTCAATACGGTAATCGCCATCGGGCACCGGGAAGTTAAACTGCAATTTGTCCATCCCATACCTAAATGTTTGAAACAATGGGCTATCATTTGTTCTGCCAATATTATCAAACGTGCGTTGCTGGCTGGCAAAAAAGGCAGGCATATTCGGATAATCGTCCGTCCATGATAATGAGCCCGGCTGGTTTTTATTATCCTGATGCTTATCGGCCATCCATAAATTACCAAAACTGTCTTTATAATCGGGGCCTCCGCAATTTAACCTATACAGGTAATTGTAACCGACCGCAGGTTTGAGCAGCGCTGAATTTGCTGATCTATCCGAATTTAAATACGGAGCAGCTGGTAAATGATTGAGCACCACCTGGTCATGCGCAACGGATTTGCCATTTACATACCCAACCGCGTACAAAACGTTATATTTTATATCCACACCATCCCACTGAAAATGAGTACCTACCCCGCGTTTTTTCTTTTTACCAAGCGAAATATGCTGTATAGCATTAAATAATTCTACCTCGTCGCAATTGGAGTAAACTGTAATGCTATCTTTTTTACCCGCTGTTAACCAGCGGTCGGGCCATGTATGGGATACAATGTAAACCATTGGTTCTTTATCTTTTGGCGCATAATTGGCCCGGTACATATAAAACGCGTCGGTTGGCTGCCCCCAGGGTGTAAATAAGCCTTTATAGTTAACCGGCCCTACCCTGTCCAACTCCCGCTGGCCTTCGCCGCCTTGTGTGCGGCCAGGGTTTTCATGCGAGTAGAGTAGCCATTGAAAATGCCCTGCAACCTGGTCTTGTACAGAATCGGCCAGACGAACTTTAGTCTCCATCAGCTGTGTCATTCGGTCCTCACTAAGCGGACCGTTTTGGTTAGAAGGCCCTTCTGTATGTAAACCGAGGCTTCTCCAGGCACCATATTCGCCCACGAGGATCTGTTTTTTGAGGTCTTCGCCGTAGCTTAACGGGTTGCCACCATAAGTGCCGGTCCAGTTTTGGGGCACATCCCAATCGGTGCCCTGGCCACCGTTACAGGTGGTTATTTTGCGCTGCAATGATGCTGTAGGGTCAAGCTTGCGGATGATTTCGCTGCATTCACGGGCAAAATCGGCCGGCAGCTTACTTTCATTCTGCAAGCCCCACAAAATAACTGAGGGGCTGTTACGACGCTCTTTGATCCAATCAACCAGCAATGCCTTATAAGCAACCCTGAATTCCTGTGTATCAAACCAGATATGCGCCGAATATTGCGGCCACCAAAGGATGCCCAGCCTATCCCAATATGTTTGATATGCCAGATTATGCGGTTGGTGCGCATCCCTGAACGCATTAAAACCCGCAGCCTTTACCTCCATCACCCTTGCATTGATTTCCTCACCGGTAAAAGCCTGGCTCTTACCCATCAGGTGCTCATACTCGGCAATTCCATTGATAAACACCGGTTTGCCATTCAAATAAAAACGGTTATCGTCATTATTACGACCAATTGGCCAGCTTATCCAGCGGATGCCATAGGAAGTGGTTGTTTGATCCACAAGTTTGCCATTTTGCCAAACCTGGGTAATTAAATTATATAAATACGGATTTTGTAAAGACCAAAAATGTACACCGGCTATAGCTTTTAGTAATTGCTGTACCACAACAGTTTCGCCGGGTTCAACTTGTTTTGAAGCGTTAACTTCTGCAACTACTTTTCCTGTGGCTTCAACCAGTTTATTGCTAACACTGATGGAAGACGAGTGCTTACTGTAATTTTTTACTTCTGTTTCGAGATTAAGCGTGGCTGATTTTTCTGATACGGTAGTATCATTCCAGATATGTACGCCAAAAGGCTCAATACGCGTGGGACCGGTCACAATCAAATGCACCGGCCTGAAAATCCCCATAGGCTGCGACCCTTCAGAAAAGCCCGGATCATCCGAGCAGCCGCCACAAACCCAGGGCAGGTCTTTTATAAATGCCGGATGATCTGCCCGAACACATAGCAGGTTTTTACTCCCTGTTTTTATCGCGTCGGTAACATCCAATGTAAACGAAGTACGCCCACCGGCGTGATAACCCACCTGCACGCCATTTAGCCAAACAGTAGCATAAGAACCCACACCCTCGAACCATAAAAAGTAGCGCTTATTTTGCTGCTTTGCAGGCAGAGCGAATATTTTGCGGTACCAGGCATACCCATGCCTGTTTCCATGTTTTAAACGGCGGTAGCCTTCATATCCATCCCAATTGTGCGGTACTTTTACAGTTTTCCAGTTTTGATCTTTAAAGCTGCCCTGTTCAAAGCCCGGATAAGCCTTTACGTTATTATCATCGGCTATGGTATGCCAATTGGTGTTTAATAAAATCTCCTGCCTGGTGTTATTTTGAGCAAATGTCGGAGTTATCAAAAAAGCAAACACCAGGCATATAAAAAGCGTTAAAACCGGATGGTGATTAAACCCGGGAAACTGTTTTTTAATATGACCATTGTTTACCTGCATTCTTCCTATAGTTGTTTCAGATCAGCGTTAAATTGGTACGACCGGCCTTTTTGCGTATTGATGCTGATGGTTTTATCATGATAACGCAACCGACAAATCCCGCCGACTTTTGATAGCACTTGTACCCTTTGTAGCTGCCCTTTTTGCCAGTTAAAGTTCAATTCAAAACCACCACGGGCGCAAATGCCTTTTATACTTCCCTGCGCCAAAGCGGATGGCAGGGCTGGCAGCAGTTCAATATCATCTCCCTGACTTTGCAGCAACATTTCTGATAAGCCAGCGGCTCCGCCAAAGTTTCCATCAATCTGAAAAGGCGGATGCACGTCGAACAGGTTATGGTAAACGCCCCCTTTTTCTTTGCCAGAGCTCACATCAGTAGGCGAAAGCAGTTTGGTGAACATCAGGTATGCATGATCGCCCTGCTTCATCCTGGCCCATATATTTACCTTCCAGGCAATACTCCAGCCTGTGCCTTCATCCCCCCTATAAAGCATAGATTTTTGGGCCGCATGCATCAGGTCCGGTTTTTTCCAGGTGATATCTGTACCGGGGAACACGCCCCACATATGCGATACATGCCTATGTGTATCGGCAGTATCGTCCTTATCTTCCATCCATTCCTGTAGCTGACCATATTTGCCAATTTGGTTAGGCGCTATCTGATCATATTTTGCTTTCAACGTATCGGCAAAAGCTTTATCAATTCCTAAAAGGACTGACGCTGCTATGCAATTTTTAAATAAATCGCGGATGATCTGGTGATCCATAGCAGGCCCCGCTACCAATCCGCCATGTTCAGGCGAATTGGAGGGGCTGCTGATAAGGTAACCGGTCTTAGGATCTTTCACTAAAAAGTGCACAAAAAACTCCGCCGCCCCCTTCATTTCGGGATAAGCGCGGTTCTGTAAAAAACTTTTATCCTTAGTATACAAATAATGCTCCCATAACTGGTGGCAAAGCCATGCACCGCCGCTTACCCAAATACCATGATTTGAAGCATTTACCGGAGCAGTGCCCCGCCACAGGTCGGTATTATGGTGCAGCACCCAGCCCGGCGCGCCGTAATGTTCTTTTGCTGTTTGCCTCCCTGTTTTAGCCAGGTCATCAACTATTCTAAAAAATGGCTCGCTGCAGGCCGAAAGGTTCAATACCTCGGCAGGCCAATAGTTCATCTGTAAATTGATGTTGGTGGTAAATTTACTGCCCCATGGCGGGGTAAGCAGATCGTTCCATAGGCCCTGCAAATTAGCGGGACCATTACCCGGGCGCGATGAAGATATCAACAAATACCTTCCATATTGCGTGTACAGTGTGATAAACGATGGGTCGGGCGTATCCCTGAACTTCAGGATCCGCTCATCTGTAGGCAAATCAGCAGTGATGCCTCTACCAAGGTCAATAGAGAATGTTTTGAAGATTTTTTGGTAATCTTTTATATGATCTGCCTTTATAACCGGGTAGCTTTTATGGACGATGCCTGCTATTTGCTTTTTGCAGATGGCTTCCGGGTTGCCGGATACATCATGATAATTCTTGAAATTTGTTGCGGCGGTTAAATAAAACGTAGCTTCATTGGCACCGGTAACTTTAATATTGTTTGGCGTTACCAGCACTTTGCCACCAACAGTCTGCAGATGCAGGTAACTTACCCCGCGTAATACCCCATCATGTACTTTTAATGATAACGCCAGGGTATGATCATCAACCTTGCGGGTAATAAAATTTTTATGCAGGCTTCTCATCAGGGCCTTTACCGTAATACTGCCCGGCTTATCAGCAGTTAAATGAATAGTTATTACCTGGCCGGGGGCGCTTGCCAGGTACTCGCGGGTGTAGTTTATTCCATTAGCCTTATAGGCAACATGCGCCGTAGCATTTGTGATATCAAGGTCGCGTTTGTATTCACTTATTGTTTGCTTGGGGAATTGCAGGTACAAATCGCCAAAAGGCTGGTAATCGGCATTATAACGGGGGTAAGCTGGCGGGTTATCATCTTGAATCCAGTATTTCCACTTTTTGGCAAGTTTTATGGATATCGCGACATTTTCGTTAGCTCCTTCCGGATAAATCATCATTTCTTTTGCAGCACTGGTAAATCCGCCTTTGTCATTAAAATTGATTACTTGTATAGCTAACTGATTAGTCCCGATAATTACATTTTTTGCCGGGATGATATATTTGCGATAGGCCGTTCCATTAGTTGTTCCAACCTGATCGCCATTCACATAGGTGAAATCAACATCCCGTATGCGACCAAGACTCAGCACGAGATTTTTTCCTTTCCATTCAACGGGTACTTCAAAAGCTGTCCTGAACCAAACCGCACCATTTAAACCCTCAAAGCCAGGTGTTGTTTCCCAACCTTGCAGAGTAGGCAGCGTAACTGTTTTCCAGGAATCGTCATGGTAAAGTTCATCCTGCGGAAGATAAAAAGAGTGCATCATTTTAACCCAGCGGGCAGAATCGGCAGTATACGTAATTTCATTGCTCTTCATTCCCATAAAATGTTTTTCGGCAAGTGCTTCTGCTTCGGATTGTTTGCCGTCAAACAAGAGCTGGCGAATAGGTTGCAGGTATTTTACAGCGCCTTGCCGCTCATAGGCGCGCGGACCGCCCGTCCATAGCGTTTGTTCATTAAACTGGATCCTGTCTTCTTCCACTCCACCAAATATCATGGCACCTAAACGACCGTTGCCAATGGGTAAGGCATCCGTCCATTTTTGTGCAGGCTGCCTGTACCAGAGTTTAAGGTCTGATTGGGCCCGGGCTAAATGACTGGCAAGCACAAGCGTAATTGCAATAAATAAATATTTTAAGACCGGCAGTTTGGAGTTTTTCATAGCACTGTTTAGTTAAATAACCAGCGTAAATCTTTAATGTTACCGGTATTGCTCAATCCGGCATCGTAAACCGGGATATTGGCATCATCATTAACAATACCTAAAATTAAACAAGCGCCTTTACCCAGCGTAAGCGTGTTGGTGCCCGCCTTAAACGAATAGGTATGCACATTAACCGGTGGCAAACCTTCTACCTGTATGGCATTGGCAATCTTTATATCTGCCTGGCCGTAATCGTTGGCACTGGCATCTGTTTCCAGTTGGGGTTCCGGCAGGTATTTAGGGTCTTTCTCATTAAAAAAGCCCACCAGCACCTTAACAGGTTTGGCGTTGGTAAAACTTAATTCCGTTCCGTTTTTTAGCTGATCTGCCTTAATTAATTTTAAAGGCTGCAGGTTTACCAGCTCAGGGGCAGCATTTTTAACTACTACAGCAGTATCAGCAAATACCTGCTCACCGTTACTCAATTTGTAAAAGGTGGTACCCTTTGTTTTAATTTCAGCCTGCGCGTTGCTCAGGCTTATCTTATCGGCTTTTTTTGCCGCCACCTGCGGCGATTTCAACGAGTCGATGTTATGTTTAAAGTTATCCAGTTCTTTTTGGTAAACAGGCAGCAGCTCCACCCAGGTTTTCATTTTGGCATCATTGCCGCCAACGGGAATTTTACGCTGCTTAGTTTGCATGCTATTGGCATACAGGTAAGTATCTTTGGTAAGATTAACCAGCTGCTTAAAATAATCCAGACTGGTTTGCAATTCAGGTAATGCCTTTTCCAGATCGGCAATGTTATCCGAATATTTGTACCGAAGCACCCATAATGCTGCTTTTGCTTTATAAGCATAGCTGTTTGCTAAAGCATTATAGCAATAAATGTCATTTTTAAACCTGTTAAATTCAGTTTTATCTTTTTTTATCTGTGCCGATGCCCGATCAATAGCCTCAACAGCTTTACGGCCCTGCACTATTACACTATCAATTACTTTAACAGGCGTTTCGCCGATGTGGCGCTGGTGTTTCCATTCCTTTTCGGCATACTCACTCATCATTTCGCCAACCGGCCCTTCAGAGTTATAAAGTAATGTGAACAAACCATATTTTTCGGGATTAACCAGTTGGCTCATCAACATGCCTAATGTCATAGTTTGCCGGTTGCCGTCGGTAATACCAAAGCGCCTGAGCAGTTCCGGGGCTATCTCGCCCGATTGCTCGTACGCTGCTAAAATATCCTTGCCATAGGTTTCATTACAGCCATACTTGGCGGCCAGTTGCTTAGCCCAATAATTCACCTCGTCTCCCATGCCACGATGGCTATCCCAGGCATAGCGTGCCCATGCCTTGTACCAAATCCAATCACGATCCAGTTGTAATAACCGCTCTCCACCTGTATTATCGGCTGTATAAGGCCAGTCCCAGTAAGATGCCTGTGGGTATATGTGCAAGCCATTTGCCCCGTAAACATTGTGCATGGCCAGCACGCATTTTTGTATAAAATCCGGCGAACCATAGCGGAAAGGCTCCAGGTTGGCCATGATGTGCACATTCTCTATTTGTACGGTGCCAATGCGGCTTAGCGTACGGTGCAGATCGGCCCATGGGCCATGCGGCTCATAGGTGGTAAGCGCCTCGCCATTATACTTAGCCATGGTATACAGGTTTTTATATAATGGTTTGGCGTATTTCATCACTGATGGCGCATCGCTATCATGCGCACGCAATACAATCGGCGGTTCGTCAGTGCGACCCAATGCTTTCAAGCCATCCTGTACGCCGGGAATAATGGTTTTGGTGAACCAGTCTATATCATCCTGCCCTACCCCTTCCATCGCTTCGCCAAGCGTGATTAACAAACCTACATTGGGGTATTTTTGTACGAAGGCCGCTATTGATTTACGGGAATAATCGGCAATTACGGGTACTATATGGCGGTTCCTGTCCTGTGTTTTGAGGTTATTTTTTTCAGCAAAGGGTTTAGATACGATGATGTTATAAAAGCCCTGGATCAGCCAGATGCCGCGTTTATCGGCCTCGCTCGCCAGGAAACGATAGATCTCCTCATTCTTTTTAAAGGTGGCGTCATCCACCTCAACAGCATAAGGATATTCCTTTACTTTAACCAAAGAGGCAAAGGGATGACCATTCCACAGGTATAAAGAGTTCATCCTGTTTTCGGCCAAAGAATCCAGGTAACGCAGCCAAAGTGCTTTATCATAAAACCAGGGAAAATTCTCGGGCGTATAAGGATATTCATAAGTACCGCGACCGGGCAATAATGCGGGTTTTTGAACACCAACACAAGCGCCGCGCAATACCATTTCGGGTTGATCGGTTATTGCCAATTTAACAGGTAAAGCATGCGCGCTTTTTATTCTGCCGGCCAACTCCAGGCAACCATATAAAGTACCGGAATTATCCGCGCCGGCTATGATAGTCGTATTATTGGTGCTATTAATTATAAATCCTTCTTTGCCGGGGAATTTCAGAATATCAGCATGTTGCTTTATCAATGCTCTTTTAATAACAGGATCCTGTAAAAGACCAACAAAAATGGCGTCACCGGCCATCGCTTTAGTATTTTGCTGTGTGGTAACTATGTAACCGGCCTGTTGCAAGGCTGACTTTAGTTTTTGAGCGCCATAATCTAATCGTTCGTGATGTTTTGTGGGCAGCACGATGGTTATTTTTTTGCCGGGGTCCTGGGCCTTTAATGAGGAATGAAAACAGCTGAATATCAGTATCAGAAGCGCAACGTAGCTATGGGTTATTTTCATTTTCATGTTTTTACATCATTTGCTACAAAGCCATTTCAGGGGGACGGACTTGGTATAGCAGGTTATGTTAAGATGGTATTAAGGTTGAACTTAATTGGTTGTATAACATTCAAAAATATCAGTATAGCATGGTAGTTTCATCTGATATTTTTCCCAGCTACTGTACGATATTACCATCATTGGAATTTTTGCAATCCAGAAAAGAGAGAACGTATGCTACAAATTAAACAGGCATCCTTACCAATACACGCTTAAGCTGTGTGCTATGCATAATTATTTTGCCATCGGCATAAATTATAAAACCTTTGCCTTTATGATATTTAGTGCCGGTTTTATCCCATAGGATACTGATATAATGACCATGGTAAAGCACATTATCCAATGCAAACCATTTCCATTGATTTTTAGGGATAAGCGGAAAAATCTCCAGCATATTATCGGCACGGGGCTTTAAGCCAACCAGATCATTGATCACCAGGTCGCAAAAACCAGAGTGGTTATAATAGCTGCTGCGCGGGTTATCGCCTTTAAGCCAATAGCCGGTTTTTTCGTCCTGGTACTCACCAAGATACGGTACTCCCCGCTTTATGTGTGATAAGGCATATTTATGCAGTTCGTTATAGAAAACAGCTGGGGTCATGCTGCCTTTGTTTTGATAATTGGTAAGTAAATTTGCCAGTCCTTTTAGGGTTTGGGTAGTAGCAAATGGCCAAACTGCCCCATCCCACTCACAGCCACGCCCCGTACCATGTGTGCGGAACAGCGGATGGCGTCTTTCGGCCGTGGTGATACCCCATGGTGCATTAAAACCTTTATCATCAGTTAATTGATCCCATTGTTTGGCAAAAGCGGGTTTATCATCGGGCAGCTTAAAATACCAGGGGATAAATCCCAATTCCTCACGGGCACCGGCAAAGATTCCATCGGGTCTGCGTGCCTCAAAAAACGAAGCAGAGTCGTTCCATAAACTATCCTGTACCAGTTTTTTCAGTTCGATAGCTTTTTGGCTGTACTTACTCTTCAACGAATCGATGCCAAGCAGTGATGCCATTTTTGATAGTGCCACAGCGTTACCATACATATAACTGTTAATGGTAGGTCTTTTATTCTTTACTTTTCGTGAGCCGCTAATGGATTCTTCCATGGCATCCCTTACATCAAACTGCCAGAACAGTTTTGAGGGCAGTTGCTTTTCGGTTTCCCACTGGCTGTAATCGGCATTTAGGGCAGGTATTACCTGTTCAATAAGCTTTTTATTGAGGTTAACCAGGTAATAGTTATAAACAGCGTCATCAATCCAACTGCTGAAGGCGTGCAAATGAGGTTTCTTTTGCTTTGGATCAACATAGAGCCAGAATTTGATATAGTCGTTTATATACTGAGGATCATGCAGCCAGCGGCCCTCATAAACCTGGTGACCAAGCGCACTGCTCGAGCTGTTGTAAACGCCCGTAAAACTTACCGGTGTTATAAATTCTGTAAAAATAAAACCATCCGGTGTTTGTTTCAGGTGTTTACGGAACGTCCACCAGCGGTAATAATATATTTTTTGAATGGCCGAATCGGGGCATTCAAACAGCGGTATGTTTTTGGCCATCCAATCATAAGCCCCATCATTGGTTATATAGTTCTTTACCGTCTCGGTATCTATTGCATTAAAGTAACTTACATAGGTTTTTAGCTTATCAAAGCTTAACAGTGGCTTTTGCTGCGCGTAAACACCACCTGACGCAAAACCAAGCACAGCTGTTATAAAACGAAATATGATAGTTCTCCTGTTCATATTTATACTTCAACCATAGCTTTAATTACCCCATTAGCAGGGTTTAGCCAGCTTTCAAACTGGTCTTTCACTTCATCAAATGTTACCCTGTGGGTAATATAAGTTTGGGGATTAACCAACCCGTTTTTCATGGATAGGATCACATGCTCAAAATCCTGACGGGTGGCATTGCGGCTGCTCATCAGGGTGGCTTCGCGTTTATGAAACTCCGGGTGACTAACAACAATATCGCCCCGTTGCAAACCTACCAGCACATACCTTGCGCCGTGTGCCATGTATTGAAAAGCGCCATTTATAGCGTTTTGATTACCGGTTGCATCAATTACTACGGTAGGCATATCGCCGTTGGTAATTTCTTTCAACCGCTCCAGGATATCTTCGTCCTTTACGTTAATTGTATGGGCAATCTTCAGGTTATCCCTGCAAAAAGCCAAACGCTGCTCGTTCACATCGGCTGCTATCACCACTCCCCCTGCTATGCGTGCAAACTCCATAATACCCAAACCAATTGGCCCCGCGCCAATAACCAGCACAAATTCTCCTGGCTGTACACCCGCCCGCCTTACGCCATGCGCGCCTATGGCCAATGGCTCGACCAATGCCAGTTCATCAAAACTAAGTCCCTCGCCGTGCACCAGTAAATGTGAGGGCACCTGCAGGTATTCGGCCATGCCCCCATCCGTGTGCACCCCGCAAACCTGTATGTTAACACAGCAATTGGGCTTAGCCGATCTGCAGGCAATGCAGTAGCCGCAATTAAAATATGGTATAAATGTTACAGCCTCTCCTTTTTCAAACCCATCCGCATCGCCGGCATCAAGCAGCTCGGCTGCCAGTTCATGCCCTAATATGCGGGGATAGCTAAAAAATGGCTGTGTACCCTCAAACGCGTGCAGATCCGTGCCGCAAATGCCAATACGTTTTATTTTGAGCATGGCATAGCCGGGTTTAAGCGCCGGAACATCAGCGGTGCCATACTCCAGCTCGCCGGGGGTAATACAGGTAAGTACCTTCATTATGTTATTTTAGATAAGAATCAAGATGTTAGAGTCAAGAATCAAGAGAAAGCAATAGTAAGATAAAGGCTTGGAAAACTTTTATGTTTTGACGCTTTTGGGCTGTCTTGATTCTTGGTTCTTGATTCTTAATATTGTTAATAATTGTAAATGTCTATAAGGATACGCCTCTTTTCCATGGGATAAAGTCATCCTGGCCATGCCTTACAGCGCTTACTTCAATTTCGCCGCCTGCTACTTTAATTACGTAGTCCAGGATCCTTTCGCCTGCCTGTTCAATTGTTTCATCGCCTTCTACTATGGTACCTGTATTAATGTCGATGATATCGCTCATCCGGTTAAACAAGGTGGTGTTTGTGGCGATCTTAACAACCGGCGCTATCGGGTTGCCCGTTGGCGTACCCAGGCCGGTTGTAAACAAAACTATATTAGCTCCCGAACCAACCTCGGCCGTGGTTGATTCCACATCGTTACCGGGTGTACACAGCAAATTCAAACCTGGTTTGGTAACTTTTTCAGGATAATCAAGCACATCTGCCACCGGTGATGTACCGCCTTTTTTTGCAGCTCCGGCAGATTTGATGGCATCGGTTATTAAACCATCTTTTATATTGCCCGGCGATGGATTCATATAAAAACCAGAGCCTGCTTCTTCGGCACGCTGGCTATAGCTACTTACCAGACTGGCAAAACGCTCGGCTTTATTTTTATCCAAACAACGATCAATCAGATTCTGTTCAACACCGCAAAGCTCCGGAAACTCGGACAAGATAACCGAACCACCAAGCGCCACCAGCAGATCTGACGTGTAACCGATAGCGGGGTTTGCCGAGATCCCCGAAAAACCATCAGAGCCCCCGCATTCCAGCCCTATAACAAGCTTACTTAATGGTGCCGGTTTACGAACGTACGTATTGGCCTGCATTAAGCCAGCCAGGGTTTGCCTTATGGCCAGTTCCATCAGGTCGGCTTCCTTCCCGGTTTTTTGCTGATCTAATATGTATAAAGGCTTATTGAAATTGGGTGAGCGCTTATTAATCTCTTCCTGTAGTATCCGTACCTCGGCATTCTGGCATCCCAGGCTTAATACCGTGGCGCCTGCAACATTAGGATGGGTAATATAACCTGCCAGTAAGCCGCACAAGGTAGTTGAGTCTTGCCGGGTGCCTCCGCAGCCGCCGGTATGCGATAAGAACTTAATACCATCAACATTAGGAAATATTTTATTACCGGTTACCTGGGCTGTATCGCCGTCAATTTCGGTATACAACACCTCATTGATCTCTCCGCCGGCCTTAATCATGCCTATCAGTTGCTGTGCTTTTATTTCATAAGTTTTTTTACGCCCGTAGCCCAAAGGCTTTACCAGCGCTTCCTGCAACACCTCAATATTGCGGTTCTCGCAAAACACCATCGGAACCACCAGCCAATAATTGGCTGTACCCACGCTACCATCCTCCCGGTGATAGCCGTTAAATGTCTGGCTTTGCCATTTACTTACATCGGGTTTATGCCAGTCGGTATGGCTGCTGCCGGTTAAAAAGCTGTTGGCTGCATGTACTACATTGCCGGTAGATAACAAACCGCCAACCGGGATAAGGCTTTGCGCTTTGCCTACTAAAACCCCGTACATAATGATCTCGCCACCCTGGGGAATATCGGCAATTGCAAACTTATGCTTGGCGGGTATAAATTCAAGTACTTTATAACTATTCCCCTTATACTCAACCTCTTCGCCTGGCTGTAAATCGGCAAGTGCTACCAGTACATTATCGGCAGGATGTACTTTTATAATTCGTTGTTTCATCGTTTTAATTTTTTAATAGTGCAGCAATCTGTTTATCCTTTATTCACCTGGTTAAATTGCGCAATCACAGCTGCAGTAAAACCTGGTAAAATGTCCAGGTCGGCATCCCACAAGTCTTTATTTTTTAATATGTTTTGAATTACAGCATCGCTATCCTGATTTTCCCAAACCTTTGCAAAATATGCAGCCTGGCTATCTGTAACTTTATATTCCCCGTTGTTGATGGTACCGGTATATTGCCCCTCATCCCCTGCTTTAACGCGCATAAAACGGATAAAGGCAGCAAAGCCCATTGCCATGCATGCAGGTACTGTATTGTTTAATTTATAATAGTTTAATAATAACGGAATAACACGCATTTTGATTTTAGTAGCGTATTGCACCGAGATACTTAACCACTCATGCCTGATATACGGATTGCGAAACCTATCCAGCACCTTGTTTGCAAAATCAGCAGCTACAACATCATCAATTTTATACGGGATGGCAGGCCTGATCTCTTCAAACACCAGCTGCGTAATAAACTTTGTAAACTGCTCATCATCCATTGCCTCTTTAACCGTTTTAAATCCCGATAAATAAGCAAAAGCACAGCACAATGTGTGTGTACCGTTTAGCAACCTTAACTTTAATTCCCTGAACAATTCAATATCAGGTGTTATTACCACACCCTCATCCGCCTGTGCAAATGATAATACGTCCTTTATTTTATCGTCTCCCTCAATAGCCCATAAACTATAGGTTTCGGCCATAATTGAAAGGTTATCCGTATAGCCATTCCTGGTATCCAATTCGTCATTCGATGCAGCATCCGGGCGACCAGGTACAATCCTGTCCACTAATGAATTACAGAAACTATTGCTATTTTCCAGCCAATCCATGAAGGCAGGTTCCAGTTTATTCAAATGAGCCAACTCCAATACAATGGCTTCCAGTTTTTTACCGTTATCAACAATAAGTTCGGTTGGGATAATTACCAGGCCACTATCCGCACTGCCGTTAAAGGCCATGTAACGTTCATATAAAACAGCTAATAATTTGCCGGGGAATGAAGCCGGCGGGTGTTTACGCACATCTTCCTTTACCAACTTAATACCCACTTCGGTGGTGTTAGATATAATCACTTTCAACTTTGGGTTTCTGGCAACCTCCAAAATGTCATCCCAGGCATTTGCGGCAGAAAGCACCCTGCTTATTGCCGAAGAAATTAACTGCTCGCTCACCTCCTTACCATTTACAATCCCTTTTGAGTAAATGGTATACAAATTATCCTGCTTATCAAAATCATCAACCGTACCTGTATCTGTTGATTTTATAACAACTACCCTGCCGTTAAAAATTCCGCTACGGTTGGCTTTGTCAATAAAATAATCGGGAAGGCCCCTTAAAAGCACTCCTGTGCCAAATTGCAATACCTTTTCGGGCAGCTCAAATAGTTGTTCACCGGGCAATTGGGTTCCTGCAACGTTTATTCTTTTAAGGTTATACTTTGATAAGATCATGTTTTGTTTGATTGGGGTATATATGATTATTTACGTTTTGATAAAATCTGATCGGCCACCCAACGTACCAGGTCGTTTGCGGCATTAATGTTTTTAAATTGCGGAGGCAGCTTCCGGCCATCTACATATTCGTTGTAAAACCAGGGGTCGCCTACGGCAAACACGGCTCCTTTGCCATATTTAGCGGTGGCAACTATTACATCATTTTTATTAATCAGTTGAGCTACCGCAGGGGCACTTATGTTTAATGTGCTAAGCTCCTTAATGTATACCTTTTTGGCTGTTTTAAATACCTTATTATCGGCCGGTATGTTTATAGCACCCTGCTCAAACTCACGACCGGCTACATGGTTAATGCTGTTTTTATTAAAACTGATACCAAACTTTGCCATCAGCTTATTAAGATGGGTAAACTCGGCGTTACCCGTATCATTATTTAGTACCAGTAAAACGCCGCCATTTTTAACCCAATCGCTTATGGCTTTAATGTGCGGTTCAAGTATATATTTTGCCTGTGGGTTTTCCTTGGGGATATCCGGATCAACAATGATATAAACAGCTGCATTTTTTAGGTTTGCAGCAGTGGGCTCCTCATTTAAAGTTTGTGTACGGAAACCATAGTTATTAAACACCTGCCCAAAAAACGAAATGCCATTGTTATCCCACTCCTCCCATTTATAATGAAACGGTGCAGTTTTGCCGTTAATATCCTGCCGGTGCTCGTCATTAAAATAACTATCCAGCAAAGCTATTTTGCCTTTGCCTGCAGCCAAGGTTTTTAACTTTTCCATTTCAACACTGGCCAGCATAAAAACGCCAACACCCTTAGTTTCATTGGTGACGGTTTTTACACCGGTATAATAATCATAGCTGCCATCACGGTACGGTTCCCCGCCCACACCAACAGCGCCGCAAGTTCCCTTTATATTAACCTGCCCGGCTGCATCGGTTTCAATAAACTGTTTTATAATACCTTTATATGCTTTTTGTGCAGGTTGAAGGTATTTTGCGGGCAAATAGCCTTCCCGTACACTTTTGGCTAAAGCGTAAACAAACATGCAGGAGGCGGATGCTTCTAAATAATTACCCTTTTGAGCGCCTTTGTCCAGCACCTGGTACCATACCCCTGTTTGTTTATCCTGGTAATTAGTTATCGCAACAGCTAAACGATTTAAAATAGCCAGCAACTGCACACGTTTTGGATGATTTAACGGCAACCGGTCGAGCACATCAACCAGGCCCATAATATACCAGCCGTCGGCCCTGGCCCATAAACATGTAGATAAGCCCGTTTGCGGATTAGCCCAGCGTTCTTTTTTGCTTTGATCCCAGGCATGGTACAGCAGCCCCGTTTTAGAATCGCGGGCATTTTTCTCCATCAGGATAAACTGGCTGGTTATATCATCAAAATCATTTTCCTGGTGAAACTCCGCAGCATATTCTGCATAAAAAGGTTCGGCCATGTACAGGCCATCCAGCCACATCTGGTTTGGGTACCGTTTTTTATGCCAGAAACCGCCTTCGGGTACGCGGGGTTGCTTGTCTATCTGTTTACGCAACAGAGTGGCCGCCTTGTAATACTTTGGGTTATTTAAAACCCGGTAAAGCATAATGAGGCTGCGGCCCATTAAAATATTATCGAGGGTAAAATCATCCGCTTTATACGTGCGGATAGTGCCATCAGCGGTAATATACCTATCGGCAGCGCGTTGTATATAGCTAAAATATTCGCCGTTGGCACTTTGCTGCCAAACGCTTTGCATGCCCTGCAAAACTATGCCCTGGTCATACGACCAATTACCGCCGGGCAACGAATCTTTCCAGATATGCATAACTGTGGCAGCCATGCGCTGAGACCAGGGCTGCTCCTGTGCCCGAAGCAATAACCCTTGCAGGATAATGGTAAACAACAAAAATATCTTCTTCATTTTTAAGGTTATTTTATGGTTGAAACATCCCAGTTATCATTACCGGCCAGGATATTTTTTTCAGTATATTTTTTAAAATCAACAGCACTCAGCTGGTGCGACCATAGTATAAGCCGCTTTGCCCACGCCTGGCATCAACATCAGCAGGTATAACTCCCTCATTATTTTGCTGTTATAAGTGAACTACTTTGAGCACCAGGGCCAAACTCAGCTTTATTTTTAGCCTTTGAGGCATCAGTATTTAACAACTGTACCTGCGCCGATTTTTTGCCTGCTATTTTAAGCAGTAATTGCGCCCGGTTATACGTTATGCCGCTAAGTACTATGCTGCTGCCATTTTTAATATTAATAAGCGGGCTGGTGTTTTTACTGTCGATGTGCACTTTTTTAAGGCTGATGTTTTGCGCTTCAATAATATCAATACCATCGCTTGTTTTGAATATGCTGTTTTCAATATGGATGCCTTTAATGCTCATTTCGGGCAATCCCCGTATCATAATGGCTTTTTCGGCACCGTTGCAGGCCACATTGTTCACATAAAAATTGCGGAACGCGGGTGTAGCGGCTGTAACCGGAAAATTTGCCTGGTCGTTAACCTCATCTGATTCTCCGGGTGATTTTCCACCGTAATACATATCAAAAAGTATAGCCTCATGAAGTATATCTTTCATGCTGATATTTTTGATAAAAATATTTTCGACCACCCCACCCCGGCCACGGGTGGTTTTAAACCTGAGGCCAATATCGGTACCAATAAACGTACAATCGGAAACGAAAATATTGCGGGCGCCGCCCGACATTTCACTGCCAATTACAAAACCGCCATGCGCGCGATAAACAACATTGTTTCTTACAATAACATTTTCCGTTGGTTTGCCCCTCTTACGGCCCTCTTCATCACGGCCGGATTTGATACAAATGCCATCGTCGCCGGCGTCAAATGTGCTGCCTTCTATCAGCACATTTTTACATGATTCCACATCAATCCCGTCACCGTTCTGCGCGTTCCACGCATTTCTCACACGTACATTTTGCACGGTAAGGTGTTCGCACAACAAAGTATGAATATCCCATGCCGGTGAATTTTGAACTGTAACCCCCTGCAGCAATACATTTTTACAATTAGTAAGCACCAGCATATTCGGTCGGAAGAAATCCTTCAGCGATTCATTATCTTTAATTGTTTTACCCTGTCCAAGTACGCCGGCACCGGGTGTTTTAACACCATTCATAAAGCTTTTTGATGGATACCATGATTTGCCGTTTTCACTTACAACACCGCCGCTGGCCACCAGCTTTTTCCACTCGTTTTCGGTAAGCCTGTCTTTGCCGATGGCACGCCAAACCTCGCCATGCCCGTCGATAATACCATCGCCCGTAATGGCTATATTCTGCAGGTTGGCACCCGATATAGGCGACTCGTTACGCACAGCGGCGTGCCCTTCATAATTACCTTCAATTAATTTATACTGGCTTTTATCGCCGGTAAACTGTAGCAATGCAGCCCTGCTAACATGTAAGTTTACGTTACTTTGCAATACCAGGGGGCCGGTAAGCCATAAACCCTGCGGAATAAGTACTACCCCACCTCCTTTTGCACTGCAGGCCGCAATTGCTTTATTAATATTTGCTGTGTTTAGCGTGATGCCATCGGGCTTTGCGCCGTATTTTAAAATATTAATGGTATCCTTTTTAAATACCGGCATATTTACATGTGGCAAATGTTGCCACGAATACGGCGGTCCCTGTGCAAATGCAGTCAGTAAACCTGCTGCAAACAGGGCTGCAATACTAAATGATACTTTTATTAACGACATGCTTTGTATAGGTAAGATTTTTAACGCCTTATAATTGGTGACGAATTTATCCAGGGCCATCTATTTGACAGCGTTCATTTAAAATTCCTAAACAAGATTAACGGCTCTTAACTACAAAAAAAAGGATTTAACCAACTAAAACCACGCAATCGTTCCCAGTAACGTTTGCGGAGTTTAACAGTTGCGGGTAAACACGATAAAATCCCGGTTTTTACAATAACTTAGCCGTAAAATAATTTCTTAATATTTGAAAACGTTTGATCTTACCGTAATTTGCAGGATCAGGAAACCAAATTATGTTTGAATCTTATACCATTAAGGACATAGCAAAAGCTTTGGGTGTATCAACATCTACTGTATCAAGGGCGTTAAAAGGCAGTTATGAAATTGGCGCCGAAACTAAAAAGCTTGTCCAGGAGTACGCAGAAAAGGTAAATTACCGCCCAAACCCTATAGCGTTAAGCCTTAAAGACCAAAAAAGCCATTCAATAGGTGTTGTGGTGTGCGAGGTAGCCAATGATTATTTCTCGCAGGCCATCAATGGCATCGAGTCAATTGCCTATAATCTTGGTTACCATGTTATTATTACACAAACGCACGAATCGTTTGACCGGGAAACGGTTAACGTGCAGCACTTGCTTTCAAGGCATGTAGATGGATTACTGGTTTCCCTGTCAGCCCAAACAACCGATACCTCACAATACAAATATTTACACGAGAAAGGGTTTCCTATTGTATTTTTTGATAGGGTTGCGGCCGATATTAATACCCATAAGGTAATTGCAAACAACTTTAAAGGATCATTTGATGCTACCGAACTGTTAATAAATTCCGGCTTTAAAAAAATAGCCCACCTCACCAGCTCAAATAACTTATCAATAACCCACGAAAGATTTGATGGCTTTAAAGCCGCGCTTGATAAACACAGCCTTGAATTTAAGCCGGGGTATTTAAAACATTGCGAGCATGGCGGGATGATTTATGATGAAATTGAACTTGCCGTAAAAGCCCTGTTAGCTATGGACGACCGCCCCGAAGCTATTTTCATAGGCGCCGACCGGCTTACCATCAGCTGCGTATCTATATTAAAAAAGCTGGGGATCAAAATACCGGGAGATATCGCGCTGGCAGGTTTCACCAACTCTGATGTAGTTGAGTTATTTGATCCTCCATTAACCGTTGTACGTCAACCGGCGTTTCAGATAGGGCAAATGGCTACTGAAATGCTCATAAAAACCATCGAAAGCAAATGGCCTGTTGAAGAGTTCATCACTGAACGGGTTGATACCGAACTGATTGCCAGGTCGTCATCACAAAAGTTGTACTAAAGTTAAAGCGTAAGGCCTTTTAATATAGCAAAGACGCAGTTTATAAGCAAGTAATGCGTAGTTTTCAATATCCTAATGCCGGGTAAAATAAAGCGGCATCCAAATTAGAAAAAAATGCATTACATAATATACTTAAGCGCCGGGGTTAACTGGTTTAACGAAAGCGAATTAAAGGACATCCTGACGGTTAGCAATGTGAATAATATTCGAGATAATATAACCGGCCTCCTTTTATATGGTGAAGGAAATTTTATTCAATTATTAGAAGGAGAAGAAAATGATATACAAAAGACTTTTAATAAAATAAACGAAGATCAAAGGCATAAAGGAATAACTCACATTGCAAGTGGTGAATTAAAAGAAAGAAACTTCCCTGATTGGGCTATGGGCTTCAGATCAATTGATTCAGTCAGCCTTAATCAATTTAATGGATATTACAATCCTTCAAAAAAAGCCCCTCTCTTAAACAAAAATAACCATATAGCTATAAATCTATTAAAAACGTTTGTTCGAACTGAGAGAATGTTTCTTTAATTAGCGCCAATTTCTTCATATTCTCAATAAAGAATTCAGTTGTTCCGACAGCATGTGTGTCGGCGCCTTTTATTAATGCGATAAAAAGATGATTGAACGTTTCCCGATAAATCAAACTTTCAAAAACACCTTGTACCTGAACAATAGGTAGAGTAAAGCCATTTGGACAATCACTATAGATAATGCCTGGGCAAACGCCTGCCAGTTAAGAGATAAATGATGAATTAACCCGCCAAAAAAATAATTGGCGCTGTGCTGAAAATCGACTATGCCTTCTGACGCGAGGTAAATAAGTATAGAGTTTAATCCTATAAGTACAAACGGAAAAGCCCATTTACGATAACCTGCTACATCAATAATCAAATAGAAAATTGAAAAAAGAACCAGGCTCCAGCCCCCTACAAACAAGACGAAAGAACTTGTCCAAAGCCTTTTATTGATTGGAAAAACCAGGTCCCATAATAAACCGAATGCGATAAAGATTAAACCTGCGAAGAAAAGGCATACCCCCTTTTTCCACATCGGCCAGTTTAATGATTCGTACTTTAAAAATGTTCCGGTTAATATACCCATGAGCGCGGTTCCAATAGCCGGAATGGTTGATAAAATCCCTTCAGGGTCGTGAACCTTATCATGAAGCCTGCCGGGTAACAACAAACGATCAACATACGATTCGAGGCTTCCATCCATAGTCAAAACGCCGGCTCCGTAACCGGGAACAGGAATGAGTGTCATAGCTGCCCAATAACCTATAAGTAAGGCGCAAAACCAAATAATCTGCCCTTTACAGTTAAAATTTAAATAGATGAGACCTGCAAAGAACCATGACAAACCTATTCTGCCTAAAACACTTGCAAAGCGCGTGTTTTCAAACCCGTTGAATTTGAACAAGCCATTAACCACCACGCCTAAAAAAATCAAGATCAAAGTACGCCTGATCATGGATTTGTAGATCTCTTTTTTAGCCTTGTAAGGTAACAGGTATGCATCTGTGACCCCATATTGCGCGGTTTTGTTATTCATAGAATATGGCATAGAAATTCCCGCTATGAATAAAAACAAAGGGAAGATCATGTCGTAAAAAGTTATTCCATTCCATGTTGTATGGTGTAACTGGCCCGACATCCATAGCAACAAAGGCCAGCCGGTTGCTTTTGCCAGCGTATGAATTACGCCTTCACCACTCATTATCCAAAACATATCAAAGCCACGTAGAGCATCAAGCGACATCAATCGCACGGGTTTTGATTTGCCAACTATTTTACCGGGCTCAACATCCTTATTCATTATACCTTATTTTAAATCTTCGCCCATTACTTTCCTATACTTTTTATAGAGCTGCACCGCTGTATCCACACTATTACCGGAAGTAACAACGGGATAACTTTTGCTGGTGTTAACCCAGGTCCACTCCCATTCGCTTATGTTTTTGTCAAACGCTTTAAGGTCCGGCTCCTGCTTATCAATTATTGACTTGCTAAGCACCTCAAAAAATCGTTGCCACCTTACTTTGTAAAAATCATTCAGCAACCCACTCCACTGCCGGCAGGAGTATTCATGCAATGGACTGTTTTTATCTCCCCATAGGGTAACCAGGTTTCGTGCATTACGTTCGTAAAGTTTTTTCTCTGCCAGATTTGTACCCCAACTCCTGGCATCCGCTATCCAGGGGCCCAATAAAAAATCCTTACGGGTTGCCAGTAACTTATCCATGTCTGTAATCAACTCCAGGTAATCAGCCGCTGCTTTATTGAATGCATTAATATCTTTATCCCGGTAGGCATTTATCCACTTTACCTGTAATGGGCGGCCGTAATTTGCCAGTACCTGGCGCGTTAAGTCAACCAGGTCATAATTAAAACCACTACTTTTACGGCAAGCCGGCGCTGCAGAGATTAATTTATCCCAGGCCGGCAGCAGATCTGCACGGTTATAATTTAGTTTTGTCCGGGTCCATACTGCAGCGGAATCAAGCGTGGGCCGCCCGGTAATAATCGACTCGGCACCATCACGAATAGCTTTTCCGTTAAACACAGTTAACCTCAGGGTTTTCCAGGCATCCAATGCGTCGGTATTTTTAACACCGTATCGATTATAAATATATTGGGGTAACCATTCATCCAGGTTAACAGGCTTATCCTGCCATGTGTTCTGCATCATTAACTCGTACAGTACAGGCGTTTGTTCAATAGCCTCCATAGTTAAACCTATACCAACCATTTTACCGGAAGCCGGATCATGCAGAGCCGTGGCGGGTTCTGTAGCAACGGCATCCATCCTGCCAAACAAGCTATTATTACCGCCATAATTATGAAGCATGTTCCAGATCCAGGGTTTACCGAAGAAAGCACTCGTACGCTTCCAGATCGGTTCGAAATCAGTATTCAGATCCAGGATGATCATATGCTCATTTGGCACGGCGCTCAGCAAAGCCTTGATCTGCTGATCGTGCCAAAACTCCCTGTCGCTGTAAAATAGCCAGCCCTGCATTACCCAAACGGCTTTAGGGTCGGCCCCCTTCATGCCATCGTACACACGCGCACTTAATTCTGACAGGAAGGTAGAGTCATTGGAAGGCGGTTCATTCTCATTAAATGTATCTGCCGAATACAGGTGATCAGTTCCATAGATCCTGGTTTGTTCTTCTATAAATTTTTTACCAATTTCGGCAAAAAGAGGATCTTTGGCGTCCAGTATATAAGTATCCTCAAAACCGTTTTTCCAGTTGGTTTTTTTAAGCTTTGCCTTGGGGAACCGTGTTTTAAATGATGCCGGCACATGGCCTGTAAATGCAGGCAATACCGGTTTGATACCTAATTCCCGTTCTCTTTTTAATATTTTTAGCTGCAGGTCTTTATGATTGGTTATCCAGCTTTGTGGTAATGGTCCTTCCCATTTATCTACGTTACCCATGTAAAACCAGCCAAAGTAAGCCGGACCGGTAAAAAAGTTCTGCATATCTGCCCTGCTAAAGCCCATGTCGGTATAAACCTTATTCCAAACATACTCCTGCCCGGTAATGGCCAACGGCATATTGATGCCGTGCATCGCCATCCAGTCTATTTCTTTTTCCCACCGTTTCCAATCCCACCAGCTCATGCTATAGCTGTAAGTGCAATAGTTTAAATAGTACCGGTAACCATAAGGGCTATTTTTTCTTGTTTTATGATCAGGAACAGGGAGCTGTTGTGGCAAATTTAAATTTGTACCATTCCAGGTGACCTGGCAATGAGTATATTCCGTTAAATAATAATACAGGGCTGAAGCTACAGCAACACCATTATTACCACGTAAAACTATTTTCCCGTTTGCGCCTTCAACCTCAAAAGCATCTTTGGAATTATTGTTTTCCAATGCTTCAACCACAAACATTTTTGCATGAGCGGGAACAACCCTGTTGATGAGCGCGTGGGATGATTCAATATTTAGCTGTGCCTTTGTTTTTACTGCAATAATGCAAATAAGCGCAACAAGTAAATATTTAAGCCTGTATATTTTTTTCATGGTAATAGGCAATTTTTTATTGGCAATATATCAAGATATAATCTTTGGGGCCGGGTTATTGTATTTTTAGCGTGTTTTTAGCATCTGTCATAAACCGGTCGTTTAGCAATGGGTGCCTTACATTGTTTAAAATAATTACAGGAACCACCTTTGAGTTGATAACACTTATTTTACTAAGATTTAGCTTATCTACATCATCAAAAATGAATGGGCTCCTGAAATCTTCGCCGGCATAATTCATCCGCATATTTTTAATTGTTATACCCTCGGCATGTCGTACGTAAAGACCAGACGCTGGCAATTCCCCAAACATTGAGAATTCCGGATAAGCCCCGGCTTTTTCCGGCACTTTAACCAGGGTATCTGCGTTGAAATAAGCTACATTTTTTTTGGCGTGGCCCCGGTAACTGATGTCAATGTCCTGAAGGGTTACACCGGTAACATTGTACCCTGGCAAGCCCATAATAGAAGAAGGGAAAGCGTTATGAGGGAACAACTCCTCCGGTCCTTCCATATGATAACCAGCATCCGGTTTTCCGGCAGGGATATCAACTTTCACATTTGCTATAAATACATTGCTGATTTTACCCGGGAGGCTTTTTTTATTGCGCTTACCCAGGCGAATGAATATGGCATTACCCGTGTTTTTTGCAGTTATATTGCGGATATCAATATCCTGGATTATGGCGCCATCTACAGATTCAATGGCAATGGCCGACCGGAACGTATCATATACATAGATGTTGCGAACAGTTATCTTCTTAAATCCTCCAAACGATGCGGTCCCCATTTTAAAAGCGCTGGCGCTTGAGCGTATTTTACAATTAGCTATATATATGTTTTCGCAGGCACCTTGCGGATCATGCGATTTAAGGCAAATGCCATCATCGGCGACATTAAAAAAGCTATTGGTAAGCCTTACATTTTTACAATCAACCAAGTCGATGCCATCGTTATTTAAGAAAGTATTGCTTATTACGCTGATACCTTCAATAATCATATCGGTACAGCTCCTGTAGTCCTGAATCCAGCATAACCCGTTTTTGATAGTAATGTTTTTTATGGCGATGTGGCTGCAGTTTTTAAACATGATCAGTTTTGGCCGGTTATTTTCTTCGGGCCGCATCTGGTGCCAGTCGTTATAAGTTTGCCATTCCGAATCTTTTAATGTGCCATCTTTTAGCATTTTATAGATGTCCTTTAACAGTTCATCACCGTTTCCGTCTATAATACCTTTGCCTGTAATTGATACGTTTTGCTGCCCATCAGCACAAATTAAAGGAGAAGCTTTCCCGGGCCCGTAGGCAATCCGTTTAGCGGATGCCAGCAATACAGCACCTGTGCCAAGATGCAGGTCTACATTTGATTTTAGATAAATTACACCAGTAATAAATTTACCCGCCGGTACAAGTACTGTACCTCCGCCAGCCTTATTGGCCATATCAATGGCTTTCTGGATAGCTACCGAATTATCTGTTTTACCATCTGCAACTGCACCAAGCTTTTTAATGTTGATGATAGTGTTTTTTGCTTCTGCTAAATTAATCAGCAGCGCCGAAAAAATAATTAATAGTATTGATCTCATCTTTTGATTAGTGAAGATTCAAAGCCAATAGGTAAGATAAAATCCCCCAATCTTTACAAGACTGGGGGATTAAAAATATTGGTTGTTAGTACCCAGGGTTTTGTGTCAGCTTGGGGTTTAACTGCATTTCGGGTCTTGGTATTGGAAAAATCCGCTTGGCGGGGTTGGCATCTGTTTTAATGCCCCAGGATTTTTCAAACTGTCCAAAGCGGATCATATCATTACGGCGCCACGTTTCCATAGCCAGTTCCCTGCCGCGCTCATCTAAAATATCCTGCAAGGTTACAGCAGCCAATGGCGATGCTTTGGCACGCGCCCTTACCTGGTTAACCAATGACAATGGCGAATCGCCGTTGGTTGCAGTGGCTCCTCTTAAAATGGCTTCGGCTTTCTCTAACAAAACATCGGCATACCTAAACATCGGCACATCATTACCTTGGTTACGATCTGTATTTAAGCTGTCCGGATAAAATTTATTGTTCCTGTAGCCTTCTTCGTTGGCCAATTCATCATTGCCAATATCAAACGTCGCGGGGTTTTTCCAAACAATATCAGGTGTAAACTCCAATTGATGTACGACAACCCCGGTTGGATTAGGACCCGAATAACTTGCGTCAAGGCCAATATTTGTAGTAGTAATGTTTATTGGCGTACCATCATTATTGTATTGCTTACCAACAAGGTATTGTTTTTTGCGAATGTCATTTGCATCGTTAAACAAAGCATAATACTCTTTGTAGGTATAAACCGGACCATCCGGAGTATATGGCATTTTATACTTGTCTTTAAGGTTAGGGTTAAGTGTCCAGCGGGCATAATATTGTCCTTGCGCCAGTACACCATCAAAAGGTACTGCAAAAATAAAATCTTTAATGCCAGGGCCGTTATTAGGCTTAAACATACCCAAATAATCTGCATCCAACGCGTATTGACCGGTCTGTATAACATTATCGCACATGGTAACCGCGTCCTGATATCTTGGCGTGCCAATGTAGTATTGCGCATTAAGATACATTTTTGCAAGGATTGCGTACGCTAAACCTTTGGTTGGCCTGCCATACGTTGTAACCCCTGCAGTAGCGCTCAGGTCTGGAATTTGCGCCAATAATTCGCTTTCGATAAATGCAAACACCGCCGCTCTTGGCTGGGTGCCCAGGTTGGTGGTATCACCAAACTTTTTACTGATGGGCACATTTCCAAAAAGGTCCATCAAATAAAAGTAGGACAATGCCCTCATGGTTTTAATTTCGGCAAGGGTTTGTTTTTTGGCGTCGCTTGCAGGTGTAGCATCAAATAATGATAATACCTGGTTACATAAACTTATTGTTCCGTAACCCCACTGCCAGCAGGTTTCTGTCATACCGTTATCGGGTGTTACGGTGTGCAGGTTGACGGTTGAATAGGTGCCACCGTCAAGCCAGTTACCTCCACGCGCTACCAGCACATTTTCGTCTGTACTTAAATTTTGTAATAACCAATACTGCCTGCCCGGCGCCCCCCGAAACGAGGTATAAATAGGCCCTGTAGCAGCTACGTACTGCGCAGGAGTAGTTGGAAAAATAGAGGGAGTAAGCGCCGATTTAGGAGTTATATCTAATTTTGTACAACCCGAAAGGTAAATTGCCGCCATAACCACGGCAACAAGGCCCGGTTTTATATATCTTTTTAAATTGTTCATCTCTTGTTAGGTTAATGGTTATTATAAATCAACTTGGATACCGGCAAGGAAACTCCTTGTTTTTGGGTAAAAATTATTACTATCAACTCCAATAAACTGGCCGCTGGCCTGGTTATCGATGTTCAAATTCAATTCAGGATCAACCCCTTTGTATTTGGTAATAATAAATAAGTTGGTACCGGTAACATACAAGCGGATGCCATGTACATAATTACCCGAAACATTTATTTTGTATGCAAGTGTGGCGTTACTTAACCTAATAAACGCGCCGCTTTCCAAATAACGGGTTGAATACAAGTTGGCATTAACATCGGTGCCCGGCTCACTTAACGTGAGGGTAGGCACGCCGTGTGCCGAAGCCTGGGTTGGCTGATTAAAGCTGGCCAATGATGCGTTCATGATTTTATTACCGCCCTGCCCTCTGAAAAAGAAATTTAGGCTAAAGTTTTTATAAGTAAAATCGTTACCAAAACCAAATGTATAGGTTGGCTGCGCGCTACCCGCGTAAGTTTGATCGGCACTTGTAGGCGTTGTAGTTGGCTGGCCATTGGCCCCCAAAAAGGTAGATACGCCATTGGTTCGGCCAAGATATTTCAGCGTATAAAACTCGCCCAGCGGATAGCCGGCTTCAATGATTGATACCTTTATACCGCTTTGCCCTGGTCCTTCGGGGTCGCCAGCGTATATTTTAGACAGGTTTGGCGCAAGGGCTGTGATTTTGTTTTTATTAAACGAAATGTTGCCATAGCTGCTCCAGGTAAAGTCCTTTAATTTTAAAGGAGTTCCGTTAAGTGCTATCTCCACACCTTTGTTGGTCATGCTGCCTACGTTTTCTACTTTGGTTGGTACGAAGTTATTAATCAGCGATACCGGAACGGTAGTGATCATGTTGGTTGTTTTTTTATTGTAGACATCAACCGAACCGCCCAAACGTCCTTTTAATATAGAGAAATCAATACCGCCATTTAGTGTGCCGGTACTTTCCCACTTCAAATCCGGATTTGGGTTTTGGGTTACACCAATAGCGCCGATATAGCCACCGTTATAATAAAAGCTACCGGTTGTACCATAAAGTGTTATTGGCGTATAAGGTGAGAAACCTAACGAATTACCAGTTTTACCATACCCAATCCTTAGTTTCAGATCATCAAACAACGATTGTGATTTCATGAAACCCTCGTCAATCACGCGCCACGCAGCTGATGCAGCAGGGAAATATCCCCAACGATTGTTGATACCAAAAGCGTTTGAGCCATCGCGGCGTAATGAAGCCTGCAAAAGATATTTGCCTTTGTAACTGTAATTGAGGCGCGAATAAAATGATATCAAACGTAATGTTACTTCGTTAACTCCACCATAATCAACCCGGTAGCCGGCAGCCGGCGTACCCAGTGCCAGGTTACTGTAGCCGGTGGCATCAGAAATAAAATTTTGATTAGTTGACTGAAAACCGTTTCCAGTAGTAGTCTGATCTATTGAATAACCAAATAACACTTTAAAGTTGTGGATATCACTCCAGTTATGAGCATAAGTTAAATAGTTTTCAAACAACTTTTTAGTGTCTTGATAAGTTGACCGGATGGCTTTACCGTTAAGGCTTGGAGCAAGCTCAGATGCCGAATTATAATAAGTGTTGTTATTGGTATTGGTTTCCTGGTAAGCTAAGTTAAAATTGTAAAGTAAACCAGCAGGTAATATCAACTCGCCACGAACGTTACCCAATAACAGGTTAACTTTTTGTTTGTAGGTATCATTGGTAATAAGACCAACCGGGTTATAACCCAGTTTTAAGGTAGGGTCGTTATAAAATGTACCATCGGCATTATAGATAGTACGGGTGGGTAAATATTGAACTATTGACTTAAATAATCCGGGGCTTTGGCCATTCGCGGAATATAAGGGTATATCGTTAACCAGCAGGTTGGAGTTGGTAACCGCATTACTTAGGGAAAAATCAAGTTTCAATTTATCATTCAGCGCTTTTTGGGTAATATTAAGCCTGCCGATAACACGTTTTAAACCACTGCTTTTAACAATCCCCTGGTTATCCAGGTAGTTTAAACTTCCGTTATAAGTAGTTTTATCGGTACCGCCGCCAAACGAAAGGTTATGGTTTTGCGAAAAGCCGGTATTGCGTTCAACGGCTTTTTGCCAATCGGTATTTCCGCCGTTGTCATTCACGGGCGTAAAACTTTGCCCGTTAGCTTTTACATAGGCCCTAAGCTGGTCGGCGCTGGCCACATCAAACTGGTTAGATACTTTTTCAAAGGCTCCGTAACCATTGTAAGTCATCCTCATCTGGCCTGCTTTTGCTTTTTTGGTGGTAACAATAATTACTCCATTGGTAGCCCTAACCCCATAGATCGCCGCGGCAGAGGCATCTTTTAATACATCTATTGAAGCAATATCCGAAGGAGCAATCAAATTAAAATCGGCTCCGGGTACGCCGTCTATTACATAAAATGGCACAGAAGCTTCGCCTGCACGTATAGACGATGGTCCGCGGAGCGTAACAGAAGCTTTGCTATTGGGGTTACCGTCACTGGTAATATTTAAACCGGCCACTTTACCTTCCAGCAAATCGGCGGGGCTTGATACTACCCCGGCGTTAAATTGCTCGGCCTTAACGGTTGAAATGGCGCTGGTAAGCTCCCTTTTGGTACTGCTGCCATAACCTATAACCACTACTTCATTGAGGCCTCTTTTTTCTTCGACAAGTGTAATGGTTAATGAAGTTTGGTCTTCAATCAACACCTCTTTTGTTTCAAATCCTATAAAGCGAAATTGTAACGTGTTTCCCTTTTCAGCCATTATAGAAAATGTACCGTCGAGTGCTGTAGTGGTAAGAGTTGCAGAACCCTTTATTTGCACGGTAACACCCGGTATGGCAAGCCCACCCTTATCTGTAACCTTTCCTGTAATACGTCGGGGAACCGCTTTACCACTGTTATCGGTCGTCCCTTCAGGGTTTAATTCCTTAATAATAATGGTATTTTCATCCAGCTCATAAGTAAGGGGCTGCGATTTAAAGATCTGGTTCAGGGCTTCGCCAAGTTCAATGTCTGATGCATGTATAGTAACAGGTTTAGCTTTTTTGAAAACCTGGTTATTGTACATAAACAAAAAACCGGTTTGCTTTTTTAATTGCTTTAAAACCGACTTTAAATCAGCTTTATCATTGGAAAGGCTAACCTTTTGCGCCAATGTATTTGCACTGATGTGAAGCGTGAATACAAATAAAAGGATACCCGTTATTTTCATAATCCTAAGTACCTGTTTTAAATAATTGTCATATTGACTAATTGGTTTTCGTTCCTGACAAAAAGGCGCAGGAATTTTAGAATGCAGAAGTTGTTTCATACATTTGAATGTTTGGGTTAAGTTATAATTGGTGCAGTAAATTGGTTATTAACAGGTTAATCCGGGCAATTGCCTTCCCGGCCGCAATCCGGGGAGGTATTAATTCAGATACCTTAATTGGTTGGTTTCGTAATTTATTTCTCCATAATTTTCTGATTAGGTTATTAAAGTTAATTATTTTTTGTGAACGATTATTTTATTTTGATTGAGGGTGAACTTTATTCCGCCTGTTGATTCCAGTATTTTAATTACTCTCGATAGGTTATTGTCTCTTTTTATCTCCCCTGTAAAATTCAAAACAGGTTTAGGGCCCTCGTATTCAATTTCAATATTATACCATCTTGATAGCTGGCGCATAACCTGGTCCAATTCTGTATTATCAAAGTGGAATAACCCGTTTTTCCATGACACAACGTCTTCGGTGTCAACCTCTTTAACCACGAACACTTTACTACCCTGCTCATAAACGGCCTGTTGTCCGGGTACCAGTAAATGATTTTCTTCCCCTCTTGAAATTCTCACAGAGCCTTCTAAAAGCGTAGTTTTATAGTCCGGCTGATCATTGTATGCATTTATATTGAAATGAGTGCCTAATACTTCAACTTTCTGATCGCCGAAGCTTACGTGGAATGGCATTTTTTTATTTTTAGTCACTTCAAAATATGCTTCTCCGGTAATAGAAACATTTCTTTCTTTACCTGCAAACGCAATAGGAAAAGTAATTGATGACTCGGAGTTAAGCATTACTACTGTACCATCCGGAAGTTGTAACTTATATTGCCCTCCGCGCGGGGTCGACATTGTATTATAAACAGGTGATGCCTCAGAAGCTCCGCTTTGATTGTACCAGAGTTCCCCGTTGGTAAGCTTTACAACAGCTGCACTACCCTGAACTGCCAGCTTCCCATTTTTTGCATCATTTAATACAATCTTTGAACCATTAGAAAGAGTTAATACAGCTTTGTTTCCGCCTGGTTTAAAATCATTAAAAGTTTTTACAGCGACAAGCTTGCCTGAAGGCTTCTTAGTGTTATAAAAATATAAGCCAACAGCCAAAAGCAAAATAGCTGTTGCAGCGTACTTAGCCCATAAAGTTAATATCCTGGCGTTTGATTTTTTATTTGCACTATTGGTAGTCAGGGGCGCAGCTGCAAACACCGCATTTAATATTTTTTCCCGTTTCCCTTCAGCGAACGGATCATTTTCGGGAATGTGCGACGTATAGGTTTCCTCCATCAGCCCAATAAGCGCATCCTCATTAGACGGATCATTTATGATCTGCATCAAATCATTCCGCTCTTCTTCAGTAGCAGTTTTATGAAAATATCTGAGGAATAAATAATTTAATCTTTCGGGTTGCACTTTGGTCATATACCACTAAAGACCCAAAAAGAATAAAAAAGGGGTAACGTTTGATAAAAAAAAATGCATTTTTTTTATTTAAGAAACAGCGGGGTAAGCAAAATCATGACCACAAGGTCGTTATTTTCAATAATGACGTTGTTTTTTATAAAGCGGGTAGCCAGTTTCAGGTGTTTTTTAACCGTTTCGGCCGAGATATTGAGTTGTTTAGCAATTTCTTCCTGCTTTAGCCGCTCATTCCGGCTTAGTAAATAAACTTTTTTTTGCTGCGGGGGGAGCTTTTCAATCGCTTTTTCTAACAATGCCCGGTAAGAATCTTCCTGTTCAGCGTCATTTGGCTGGCTTAAACTATGCTCTAAATCTTTTTCCCATTTTAATTGCCTGATTTTTTCATTAGCCTTTTTACGAAGACAATTATAAGTTTGATTGCGACTGATGATGAAGATGTAATTACTAAAACTGTCAATTTCTATTAAGGATCCTCTGTTAGTCCAGATCTTTATAAAAACATCCTGAACAATCTCTTCAGCCAGTTCTATGGATTCGGTTAACCTAAACACAAATTCGCCTAAAGGTTTGTAATAGCCATCAAATAATTTTGTAAAGGCCTTTTCGCTGCCTAAAGTCACTTGCTGTATAAGCTCACTTTCATTAGGAATTGGTTTAATGGCCATTTTTAATAATTACTTCTAAATTTATGTAAAAAAAACAAGGTTATAAAAATTATACACACCTAAATAGCTTCATCTTAAAAAAACGTTCACATAGTTTAAGCGCCGCTTAAAAAAACAAACGCGTAATGGACCAATACCGGTTATGGTAAATCCATTGATATAATGAAGCATAAAAAGCAAAGTATATGATTGTTATACCCGAAACAAGGTTGCAATTTATAAAAAAGACTTTACAGTTAGAAGAACGAAAAACCCGGCTTTCGTTCTTCTAATAACTGCAATAAATAATTTAGTTGGAAGGCCAGGCGGCCCACATTAATTATCTATTTGTTCGCGGCCTGAAGCGGCGGCTTGTTTATTGATTTTAATTTAACCTTACCAGGTTATTTTTTTCCCTGGGCAACTAAAAATATAACAGACTTTGCCGGTACGGACACTTTTATACCTCCCGAGATTGTTGCTGAACTGGCTGCAAGCGTTAAAAAGTTTGYAGGCCCGCCGGCCGCACCGGTAGGTCCGTTGCCGTTAATATAAACCTTGCGCGAAAACTCGCCGTTATCTGTACCGCCGGTAAATGTATAATAGTAATACCGGCTGCCTGCTGCGAAGTTGTTTATATTGATGCTTACTGTTTGTGCTGATGAGCCTTTGTTAACCACCACTACCCCTGCTTCTCCGGAGGAGAACGAGGACGCATAACTCAGCACATCGCTGCTGCTTGTTACTGTAGAACTAACCATTCTATCGCCAAAATATTTCTGAAAAAAATACATGTAGTAAAAGGAAGGCCTTGGATTCCATTTGCTTACCCCATCCGGTTCATCGCCCTGGTTAAACATGCCATGATCATCGCCGTTCGGCCCCCAGCCGTTTGCCAGGTCCCACCGGGATGCCATACCAAACTGATTTTTAATCAACTCGCCTAAAACCATAGTAGCATGCATACCCGAAATATATGATACCATTTGTTTTGATCCTGTAGCAAACAGGTTCCACTCTGTTAAAGCAATGGGCTTTAAAGGAACGCCCCCTTGTGTTGTGGTGGTATTCATCCAATCCATTATCAATTTAGACTCCGTTACCGGAGAAGCAAGAATGGTTGCCGCGTTTTCATTATCAGATCCGGTAAAATAATCATGCACAATGTAAAAATCGGCAGCGGTGCCACCTGCAGAAGCAAATAAGCCCGAGTTCCAGGTTTTGTCAACTACATTCCATGCATTTACAGGATCGGTTTGTACCAACTGGGCGCCAATTTTAATTTGCGAACCAACTTCAGTAGCTGCTTTCCGCATTGAATCGGCAAATACTTTAAAATGCTTGCCATACAATTCGCCTGTAATTATTTTTGGCTGGCCATCCTGGTTTTTTGAAACATCAATTTGCCAGCCCGCCTGCCATGGGCCGCCACTTTCATTCCCTATTTCCCAGTATTTTGTACGCCCCTTATCATAACGCACCCATTGGGCAGCCAAATGCGCGGCAACCTGGTCGGGGTGGGCGCTTGTACCATAGCGTGCATAACTATAATTTACGGTAATTATACCGGTGCTGTTTGTTTGTTGCAAAGCGCTGTAATAATTATCTAAAGTTAGTGTCCAGCCTGCCGTATTATTACCCAGCCAGTAACCGGGGGCAACACTATTTCCGTTTGAATCATATAAGCTGGCAGGTGCATCGGCTGGTATTATGCCATCCCAAAAGTAAACGCTGCTTACATTACCCCCCGGAAACCGGAGAATATTTGGCGAAAGTGTTTTAATATTTCCCAGCAGAACCGGCTCGGTTACAATTTGGGTCATATACGGGTTGGTATTATTACCAAACAGGTATTTAGAAACCTTTGTAATTACTTTACTGTAATCAACATTAATAGTTACTGTTGTATTACCGGTTGGTTTAGCCAAATCAGCAGAGGCAGGTAAGGTAAACGTTTTTGCTGCCCAATCATCTAAAAAGAAACCGGTTGATTTGGCAACCGCCGGGTCTGTTTGCGGGGTAATAACCTTAGTAGTGGCAGTATCGGTGGTTACGGGTTTCACCTCGGTTTTACTGCTTCCTTTGCACGCAACTAAAGCAAACAAACAAAGCGGATAATATTTAAAAGGAATGGTCAACGTCATATATTTATTTTTTGTGCAAATTGATTAGTAGTCAAAATATTAGCTTTTTGCCTTATGCATTCTGCTTTTAGCTTTTATATGATACCTGCGTAAAGTTTTTAACAGCTTTTATAAAAAATGCCAGGGCCCCACGTTTAAAGGGCCCTTAGCATCACATTAATTAACCAACTAAAAACTGTCTTATTTTACTTTTTCGATCCTTATGTTGTCAATAGCGGCTTCAAAGCTACTTACAGCCGTTATGCCGTTATTTACAAACATGAAATTAATACCTCCTGAACCACTACCCAGCAACTTTGATAACGAAGGAGCAGAATCGCCTGTACCATCTAAATTATTGGCCTTTGTTTTAAAGCTCGACAATGGTATTGTTACTGTTAGCCAACCATTTGTAGTAAAGTTGGTAACCGTTCCATCGGTATTTTTCCACGGGTTATAAACAGCCAGGTAAGTCCAATCATAATCTTTTACAATATAGATTGATCCGCCTGACCATGCTTTTGTAACAGATATTTCAAACTTAAGTGCATAAGTATCAAGGCTGCTGCTCAAATTTGCTGATGATACCCATTGGGCAGAATTTGTATTGATACTGCGGTTGCCATTCCACCAGCCAAGATCACTGGCGCCAACGGCAGATGCCGACATAACACCATATGTACCCCTGTTACCCGGATAAGCGGTTGAACTGTTTGACGACCCTGCACCCCATGCAAAATTGTTAACATTATCATAGTTTAACAGTACTCCCGTTATAAAATCGTTAAATAATAAAACTGATGTACCTGTGCCATAACGGTTAACTACCTTGATAGTCCCCCCCGTTGTAACCCCGCTGGGTACAGTTACGGTTAATGTAGTACCGGAGGTATTGCTTACTATGCCCGATGATGCTGCTACTCCGCCTGGGAAAACAACTTTATCAATATAAAAGAAATTATTACCATAAATAGTAACGCTTGTTCCTGCTACTGCACTTTCATTACTCATTGCCGAAATAATTGGAGGAGGCGGAACTATAGGGAATTTAAAAACTACATCTCCTGATGTTGTTACTACCTCAATGGTATTCAGCTTAGCCTGATCAAGCGAAGCAAATGGCATATCTGCAGGTATTTGTACAACCATTGTTGTATCAGAAAAAAGCGCAGCATTAAATGTGGCCTGATAACCGTTAAAATAAATGGCTTTTGTATAAGCCAGGTTGGTACCGCGTATAACCACATATTGGCCGGGACCGGCTACATGTAGGGTGCTGTCATTAGGTTTTGGTGAAATGGCTCTTAATCCCTTAATGGTTGGAGCTCCTTTATCTTTACCTGCACCCGAACTGCTTTCTTTTTTACAGGCAACCTGTAACAAGGTTGCTGTAACCAAAATAAGAAAAACCAGCTTTTTGGTGATATTTATATATATCTGATTCATAATTACATTAATTGATAGTGTAAACAATAATTTATTTCAACAAGCTAAAGTCAAACGCAACGGCCGGATCAGCTAAGCCCGGCGATTTTACCATTTCGCTTTCAGGGAAAGGCAGGTAAATAGTTTGAGCAGTTGCAGGCCAATAAGCGCTGGAATAAGTAACTGTGTACGTTCTGGGATTGTTGGTACCGGTGTTATACTTGATGGTATAACTCCCTTTGTCCTGCTTGGCAATCATATCAAGGGCTTTAGTAGGGTTGTAATAATACACCCTTTGGTACTCGCCCCAGTTTACACCTTCCATAGCAAATTCAATCCTTTTTTCCTGGAAAATATCATCAAAAGTAATTGATGTTTTTGTTGATAAACCTGCACGTGTACGCACCTTATTAAAGTATGTAATCGCATCGCTGTTATTTGTTGAAGCCGCATCGCCCAAAATAGTTTCGGCATAAATTAAGTACACTTCGGCCAGGCGCATCATATAGGTATTAATATTCGCGCCCATTTCAACCCCTTTACCGCCATTATCGGCCGCTGAACCAATAATGTATTTTTTTACGTTGGCGATACTGTTTGATGAGTATTTATACCCGCCGTCCTTTTGGTCTATCTCGGGATAAGAATCACCATCGAACATAAATGTGGCTTTTCTTCGCAGTGAATCTTCCGGATGTGCTATATAATATTTAATCAGATCGGCAGAAGCACCATGTGCTGCTCCCCAGCCATCCCAGCTCCCGGTGATAGTACCATCCTTGGCCATATATGCCTGAAAACTGTTATTAGTACCCCAAACAGCGGTAGACGGGACCCATTGCAGTGAGAAAAGGCTCTCGGGGTTATTATTACCACCGCTATTGTTAGCGCTTTTAAATAAATCCCCATAGTTGGCCTGGAGTGTATAAGGCCCGTTGTGGATAACATCGGCAGCATAAAATTTTGCGCTATCCAGGTCAGTTTGATTGCGTGAACCACCTGAAGAATTTACCCCGGCACGGTTGAGGTACATTTTGGCAAGCATACCTTCGGCACTATACTTTGTTAACCTGCCATTTTGCGGCGCCACAGTGGGCAGATACTTAACTGCATATGCAAAATCCTTGATAATGAATTTCCATACATCGGCAATATTATTGCGTTTAATATTCCGGTCTTCAAGCTGCGCAACGTTATCATAAATAATTGGAACCGGCCCCCAGTTTTTTACCAGGTATGAATAAGCCAGGCCCCGCATAAACCTTGCTTCGGCTATGGCTGCGTTTTTATCTGCATCGGCAACGCCGGTTGCATACGTTTTTACATTGGTTATCAGCGTATTGGCCTGTGCAATTGTTTTATAAAATGCTTTATAAGCGGTAAGCAAGGTATTTACATCTGTACTTGGTACAGCAAACTTATAAAATGGTGCATAATCGTTTGTTTGCATATCGCCGCCACGTGCGTCGCCTATACCAATGGATCCTTTATCATTATACTCAAACCAAACAATATTGTACAGCGGCGCTGTGGCCGCCAGCAACTGATCGGCTGATTTGTAAAATGTACCTGCTGTAAGCTTATCCTGGGGGGCCTGGTTGGTAAAGTCTTTTTTGCAGCTCTGTATTGAAGCAAGAGCGGCAATAGTTATGAGTGTTTTAAGAAAATTTTTCATCTTGAAATTTTTATCGGTTAAAAATCGGCCAGTAAATTGAACGAATACATCCTTGTGTTTGGATAACGTCCGTCATCAACGCCATACATCAATGGACCGTTTTGACCTACTTCCGGATCTAACCCTTTATAACCGGTTATAGTAAACGCATTTTGCACATTAACCGAAACCTTCAGTCCTTTTATAAAGCCCACTTTTGTAAGTGCTTTATGCGGTATATTGTACGATAAGGAAATGTTTTTACACCTTAAATATGATCCGTCTTCAATATACCATTGACTTGCACGGGCATTACCATTAGGGTCGCCGGGAGCAATACGGGCAATTTGATATCCCGGGTTGGTTAATACGGCTGTTGTGAGGGATGCATCTGCATTGCTTGGTCGCGCAAAATTGGCTACAGACCTGTAAAGGTTGCTATATACGGCAGTACCCCCGGTTTGTTCGTTTCTAAAACGCATGTAATTTAAAACCTGGTTACCATAGCTGGCATATAAGAATATATTCAGATCGAAATTTTTGTACGAAAAAGAGTTATTTAACCCCGCTGTAAATTTAGGCCATGGATTGCCTATTACTGTACGGTCTTTTTCATCAATTACGCCATCGTTATTTAAATCTTTGAATTTAATATCACCTACCCAGGTACCGGTACTTGGATTAATGGTCATAACGCCGCTTGTAGATGTTTGTACCGCGTGATTTTGAATATCCGCGATATCTTTAAAGATCCCTTCGGCTATATACCCTGTAAACATCGCTGCCGGCTGCCCCACCTGCGACAAAGTAGCAAAGGATGAAGTTTTATAGATGGTATTGATGGGTGTGTTCTGATCTAAATGGGTTATTTTATTCCTGTCTAAAGAGAAATTCGCACTTGTTTTCCAGGCAAATGGCTTGTTTACATTAACGGTGTTTATGGTAATACCAAAACCTTTATCCTGCATTTTACCAACATTGGTATAAGGCCATTGCATTGAACCTACATCCCAGTTAACAGCTCCTCCTAAATAAATAGAATGGTCGTTTTTTATAAGCAGGTCAGACATTTCTTTTTTGTAGAAATCTGCAATAACCTCTACCCGGTTATTAAACATGCTCAGATCAAAACCCAGGTTATAAGTTTTATCTTTTTCCCAGTGCAGATTTGTGTTTGAAAACACATCAGGTAAAAACCCGGTGCCACCGCCAAAAGGAGTTGGTATTGCTGTTAATGTAGCGTAATAACCGCCTGCGTTTTCGTTACCCGAGATTCCGTACTCTGCCCTTAGCTTCAAATCGTTAATAAACTCAATTTTATGCATGAACTTTTCCTGGGTTATTCTCCACGCTGCCGATACAGAAGGAAAATATCCCCATTTATAATTCGGTCCGAAATTAGATGAGGCATCGCCCCTGTAAGTACCCTGCAGTATGTACTTATCATCAAACACATAATTAACCCTGCCAAAATATGACTCTTTGGTTGATGCGCCCTTTGAGCTGCTGTTAATCTCGTTAACGGTGCTTCCGGCACTTAATTCGGTAATGGTATTTACTAAATAGCCGTTTCTTTGGCCAAATAATGACTCGTAACCGTTTTTCTGGGCCTCGTGGCCAGCCATTATTTTAAAATAGTGTTTTTTGATTTTGGTATCGTACTGCAACCTCTCATTAACGCCCCACCAGTAACTTTGTCCCCTGGTTCTGGTTGATACTGTAGTGGTATTGTTGTAGCCACCAAAAGTATAGGATGGATTAAAAACGTATTGATTATAATTTTGAACATAAGTATTGGTTTCTGTATGGAAAACCAATCCCTTTAAAATATTAATATCCACATACCCGCCGCCGTTAAATGTAATGTTTTGGTTATGATTGTCATTTACCGAAGCTAAAGCCACAGGATTGGTATACTGGAATTGTGTATTTACAGGCCCACCCCAGCTACCATCGGGATTTTTAACCGGGATACTCGGATTTTGCCCGATAGCAATATTTAAAATATCGGAGTTTGAAGTATTAACAATTTCTTTGGACTGGCTTACATTTAAATTGGTACCAATTTTTAACCACGAGCGTGTTTGGTTATCGAGGTTTAAACGTACCGAATTACGGGTAAATCCAGAGCCGACAGCAACCCCATTCTGGCTGAAGTGTTCGCCCGAAAAATAAAATGTTGTTTTCTCGTTACCGCCGCTTAATGAAAGCTGCTGTTTTTGCAACAGCGTTCTACGAAACAATTCTTTTTGCCAATTTGTGCCATTACCCAATACCGATGGATCTGCAAATTCGGGCTGTGATGCAGCTGCGCCTGCGGCAGCATATGCATTGCGATAGGTAGCCCACTCTCTTAAGTTCATTACATCGGCAAACTTTGGCAGGTCCTGTAGGGTAAACAGGCTGTTAAAATTAATTTTGGTTTCGCCGGCTTTACCTCTTTTGGTAGTAACCATAATAACGCCATTGGCGCCCGCTGCTCCATATATTGATGTGGCAGAAGGGCCTTGCAAAACATTCAGGGTTTCAATATCATCCGGGTTAAGGCTCGACAGGTAATTTGCACCAACACCGGCGCCCGAAGTTTGATCGGCCGGTTTAAACTGTACTCCGTCTATAACATACAAAGGCTGGTTTGAGCCGGTAAGCGAATTTAAGCCCCTGATAATAACCGTGGGAGCGGCACCGGGCTGACCGCTGTTTGCCGTAACGTTAACGTTTGCAGCGCGGCCCTGTAAGGCCTGGTCAAAGGTAGTATTAACCGTTTTGGTGATATCGGCAGCGGTTATTGTTACCTGCGAACTGCTTAAATCGGTCTTTTTCATTTTACCGTAGCCCACAACAATAACCTCATCAAGCGCTTTATTGCCTGGCAATAGCTTAACATTAATTGTGTTGTTTTGCTTAACGGATATTTGTTGCGTGGTAAAGCCCAGGTAACTAAACACCAACACATCACCGGCTTTTGCATTGATTGTATAACTACCATCAATACCCGATAAGGTACCTGTTGCTGTATTCTTTATTTTAACGGTTACGCCAGGTAGTGGCTCAGAATCGTCGGCATTGGTTATTTTTCCGCTAACCTTTATGGTTTGCGCATAGCCTGAAAGGCACAGCAGCAGCATTGCCATAAATAGCGAAACACTACATCTTAATTTTTTTCGTAAATTTTTTTCCATGTTAATATTGGTTCATAATTGATTAATAATTGGTGGTTTGATGGGGGCTATTCAGTTTTGATGTTCATTCATAATTTACTGGCTTCGTTAATAATTGGTGATTTGAAATTTAATTAGGGGTATGTGAATTTTAATTAAGGGTTGAAATTTTATATAAACTAATTCCGCAATCGATTGCAAAATATCGGCTAGCAGATAGCTTAATACAATATGTAAGTAACGTTTCCATCAAAACAAGAAAATTTTTATCCCGCATTCAGCGGGCATAAGTTTACAATTGGTTAAAAAGTGTACGCACAATGATCGGGACCATTGTATAAGACACATTTATGAGAGATGAAGGTAGAAATGAAGATTTTACAAGGGTGTAACATTTGTAATTATTGATGTAACAAATGTTTACATACAAATCAAGAAGCTGATTATCAATATATTATATTAAACAATACGAATTTTAAAAACATTTAGGCCTGTATTGATGTCAATTTGAGGCCTTTCAAGCAAATAATCTTTAATATGTAATTGGAATAAATTCAGGAAACATCAATTTTTTCCTGGCCCGGCTTACGTTTTTGGAGAACAAACTCCGATGGAAGCATGTTAAACTCGTCCTTAAATGATTTTGCAAAATATTGAGGTGTGTTAAAACCAACCTCGTACGATACTTCTGCAATGTTCATCTGGCTATGTTCTAATAAATGAGCGGCTTTTCTTAATCTTAACGATCTGATATATTCAACCGGAGATTTGCCGGTAATCATTAATAGCTTTTTATAAAGTGTATTACGGTTCATTCCCATATGTTTACTCAGTTCATTAACTGAAAGGGAAGGGTTAAGCAGGTTTTGTTCGATGAAATTTATAACATCTTTTACAAATACTTCGTCGGTGGAGAGTATAGCCGGTTCATTTATCTGAAAATCTAATTGCCGGATATACGTTTTTTTAAATGTAGCCTGTAACCTGAGCAGGTTTTTGATTTTAGAAATGAGTATTTCGAAATTGAAAGGTTTGGTCATATAATCATTTGCACCAATTTCCAAACCTTTTAATTCCTCCTCTTCACTTATTAACGCGGTAAGTAAAATTATGGGGATATGTGATGTACGGCTATCGCTTTTAATTTTGCGGCAAAGGTCTCTCCCATTCATTTCGGGCATACTGATATCACTTACCATAATATCAGGGTGTAAAGCCAGTGCCTTTTGCCAGCCTTCCTTACCATTTAATGCCTCTATAATATGAAAAGTATCCTTAAGATTATCTTTGAGATAGAAGCGAAAATCGTCATTATCTTCAACTATCAATACGGTTTGTTTTGAACTACCCTCGGATGGGTTTTTGTTACTACTTTTATTTCCCTGAACAGCACTTTCCACCAGGTGCGTATCATCCAATGGTGTTTCGGCGCTTAAATCACCGCTTGCCATCATCGGTAAATGAATAATAAAACTACTGCCACGCTCAGGCTCGCTCTCTACAAAAATTTTGCCCTGGTGCATGTTAACAAATTCTTTGGTGATAGATAAGCCAATGCCACTTCCCTGGTTAAGCATAGAGCCGGGGAGGTCATTCTGGAAAAAACGGTCGAAGATCCGAGCCAGTTTATCCTTGCCAATCCCTATGCCTGTATCCATTACCTTAATTTCCAATAACTTCAATGGATGAGCCGATTTTTCTTCAACTAAGCTAAGTAGTACACTTACATGCCCGCCTGACGGGGTAAATTTAAATGCGTTTGAAAGTAGGTTAAACAATATCCTTTCTATTTTATCATGATCGAAACTCGTTTTCAGCGTCTCTATCTCCGTATCAAACACATAGCCAATTCTTTTTTCATCTGCTATATCTGTAAATGATAGCGAGATCTCTTTAATAAATTTAACGATGTCTCCCGGTTTAGAATGCAGCTTCAATTCATGTACTTCCATTTTACGGAAGTCGAGCAGTTGATTTACCAGGTTTAACAAGCGCCTGGCATTTTTCTTCACCATGTTTAATTGTTGCTTTTGATCAGCATCCGCCGTATGATGGAGCATTTTATCAACCGGCGCCATGATCAACGATAGCGGTGTTCTGAATTCGTGGCTTACATTGGTCAGGAACTTGGTTTTCAGCTTGTCAATTTCCTGCATGCGTTCAAGCTCCTGCCTTTCGCGCTCAATCATGCTTTTTATTTCATTCTTCTCCTGCTCGGCAGTAAACTCTCTCCTGATTTTTTGAATTCCGCGACGACGGATGAGAAAAAGTACCCCAACAATCAGTAGTGTATAAATCAAATACGCCAGCGGCGATTTCCAGAACGGAGGCTTTACTTTTATCTTCAGGGTGATGTAATCGGGGTTCCATACCCCATCCGCGTTTGAAACCAGCACTTTAAATATATAGTCTCCGCCATCAAGGTTGGTATAGGTTGCCTTGCGTGTTGCCGCGGTAAGCCAGCCTTTATCAAAGCCCTCCAGCATGTACTTATATTTCACCTTGTTGGGATTAAAAAAGTTGAGTGCAGCAAACTCAATAGTAAAAACGTTTTCGCTGTGGTTAAGCGTTATAGATTTGGTTACCGAAATAGCCTTGCTCAAAATAACATGGCCATTAACTGTATCATTTGCCGATACATTTTTATTAAACAGCTGAAAATTGGTAAAAACCAGCTTCGGCTTATTTACGTTGGACTGAATGTTCTGCGGATTAAATATATTAAACCCGTGCCCTCCGCCAAAAACCATTTCGCCTTTACTGGTTTTTAATGCGGCATTTACATTAAACTCCCTTGCCTGCAAGCCATCAGTTTCATCAAAGTTTTTAAACTGAAAATTGTATTTGCCGCCGGCAGCTGATAAAGTAACGCGGCAAAGACCATTGGAAGTGCTTAGCCACATCCTTCCGTCATTATCTTCGAGGATATTTAAAATCAAATTGTCGGGCAATCCATTTTCTTTTACAAGCGAGGTAAACCTGCCTGTTTTAAAATTTAATATACTCACACCATCTTTGGTAGCTATCCACATCAATCCCCGGCTATCCTGTGTAATGCTGTTTACATTATCGGCTAAAAGGCTGTTGGGCACCCGGGTATTACGCACATAATGCATGATTTTTTTGGTGTGGTTGATAATTACATTTACACCCGCGTATCCCCCAACCCAAATATTACCATCCTTATCCTCACAAATGGAAGAAACATATGGCGATTGTATTTCGCTTAGCTTAAAGGGGTGGTAAAATATTTTTTTCGATTGATCAAAAAGATCCAAACCACCGGCAAATGTACCTACCCATAAGCGATGCGATGAGTCTTCCATTATACTCCAGATCCTGTCGTCGGCTACGCTGGTGGCAATCTTATCATTGTGCCGGTAATGGGTAAAGGTTTTTCCGTCAAAACAATCAAGCCCCCCGAAGTAAGTACCTATCCACAATTTCTGGTCGTGATCGATACATAAGCTTACAATGATATCATTACACAAGCTATTACTGTTATTAGGATCGTATTTATATTGAGTATATTTCCCGGTTTTACGATTAAAATATATTAAGCCACCACCGTTTGTTCCTATCCATAAATTGCCGTTTTTATCTTCTGCAAATTTGTCTACATCCTCAAAACTCAAACTATTCGGATCTGACGCGAAATGCCTGTACAACGGAAACCTGATAATATTTTTATGATAGTAGCTTATCCCTTCTTTAAAAGTTCCGGCCCACATAATACCCGAATAATCTTTATACAGTATTACGCTGTTTTGTTTAAGCGATTTGGCATCATCCTCCCGGTTTAATAAATAAGTGATCTTAAAATCTTTTTTATCCAATACACTTATTCCACCATGATCTGTAGCTATCCATATTAAACCGTCATCGGCCTGAACTATAGTATTGACAATATTTGACTTTAATTTTGACGGCGCTGTATCCTTATCTAAATGCTTAATTGCCTTGGTTACCGGGTTAAAATAATAAACCCCCAGGTTAACGGAGGATGCGTAGAACCACAACTCATTATCGCGGTCAATTGTTAATGAATACTTTCTTATTTTACCATCAACCGCCTTACTTAAAACATTTGTGCGATAGGTAATTTTATCCAGTTTACTATCCAGCATTTCTATGAAACCATCCTGGTGAACAAACCAAATGTTGTTCCTGGTATCAACCGCCATGTCAACCACATAAGGAGAATGCAAAGAGGAGGCGGAGTTTACCAAATAGCCGTAATGATGGGTTTGCCTGTTTTGGGCGTTATATTTGTACACACCTGAAGTTCTGTGTACAAACCAGTAATTTCCTGTATTGTCTTTTTTTATTTTGGTGATATCGTATTCCGGCAGTTTCCATTCCCTTAGCACATTATACACAGCACCTCTAAACTGTTCGTTTACAGGATCATATATACAAAATCCACCACGGGTTTCAAGCCAAAATTTCTGCCCTGGCCCCTCAAAAATATTTACAATGTAATCATCAACAAGAGAGTTTTTATTTTTTGAACTATGCTTAAATACTTTAAAGGTATAACCATCGTACCTGTTTAAACCCGACGAGGTACCAAACCACATAAACCCTTCCGAATCTTTGTAGACACAGTTAATTTGGTTATGTGATAGACCATCATTTATATCCAGGTGCGAAAACTGATATTTATTTTCCTGCGCTATAGAAGTAAAACATATAGCACAACCTAAAATTAAACCTATAAATATCTTTAAACGCATGAAATGGGGAGATCGGTCAATTGATTTATAACCTCTAAATTTACTTAACATTTAGGTGGGATGCAAATGTACACGCAGGGCTTTTAACTATAATACGAGTGGTAAAATTTCGCGAAACGGCGAAGGGGAAATGCGGTTTTAAAAGGTTGGTCATCCTGAACGGAGTGAAGGATCTATTCGCAGACTGTACAGGGCGAAGAAGCATGGCGAATAATAGATCCTTCACTCCGTTCAGGATGACAAAAAGGTTTTTTTTTTGCAAAAGGGGGCCCTTTGCTTAATTACTTTTACTTAAGTCCGTTGGGTAAAGCACTTACAGATGTCCATCCCCCATCAACAATTAAGCTCTGACCTGTGATATGCTTGGCCTCATCTGATACTAAAAACAAAGCTGTATTAGCTATATCCGAAACGTAAGCCGGACGCCCCATCGGGGTTATGTTCGACCAGATGCGTTCATAGTCGGCCTCCCCGGTAGTGCGTTCGGTTAGTGTTGCTCCCGGCGCTACCGTATTTACGTTGATCTTATATTGCGAAAGTTCGATCACCAGGTTTTTGGCCAGCATTTCTAAGGCAGCCTTGGTCATGGCGTAGGCTGCAAGGCTTTTAAGCGCCTGGTGACCAACAACCGACGAGGTAAACAGGATAGCCCCGCCATTATCCTGCTGCTTCATTTGTTTTGCCGCCGCCTGCGCCAGGAAAAATGAGCCGCCAAGATTTACATCCATTACCTTAGAAAATGATTCCTTGGTATAGGTAAAAAAATCACCATATAAAGTAATCCCTGCGTTGGCTATTACAATATCCAATCGTCCGTAAAGCTCAACCGCGGTATCAACCATCCTGTTTATAAAGGCAAGATCACCGGAATCTCCGGCCATAGCTAAACAATTACTGCCCTTGCTTTGGTTGATCAGGATTGCTGCATTATCAGCCAGCTCGGCTTCTATATCATTTAGGATCACTTTTGCTCCCTTTTCGGCAAGCATTCTGCATATCTCATAACCAATACCCTGGCCTGCTCCTGTTACTATGGCAACTTTATTGTTAAAACTCATCATATATAATTAATGGGAATCTCTTAATACCTTACCGCCAGATCCGCCGACTAAAAAATCCATGTCGGCCCCTAAATGCGCCTGCTGAACATGATCTATATAAAGCTTTACATACCCCCTGTCTGTAACCGGTGCGGGTGCTAAATACTGCTTCTTTCTTTCAGCAAATTCCGCTACACTTATATCAACGTTTAATAACCTGTTCGGAACGTCAAGCGTTATCATATCGCCGGTTTTAATCATGGCAAAACTGCCGCCGGTATGCGCTTCCGGAGATACATGTAATACAACAGTTCCAAAACCGGTTCCACTCATTCTGCCGTCGGATATGCGCACCATATCTTTAATACCTTTATCCAGTAACTTTTTAGGGATACCCATATTGCCAACTTCGGGCATGCCGGGATAGCCTTTTGGACCAACATTTTTTAATACCAACACACTGTTTTCGTCTACCTCTAATTCATCCGTATCAATACGTGCCTTAAAATCCTCAATATTTTCAAAAACAACCGCTTTACCGGTATGCTGCATTAAATGCGGACTTGCAGCCGATGGCTTAATAACCGCCCCGGCTTCGCATAAGTTACCCGTTAAAATGGCAAGCCCGGTAGCTGTATTAAAAGGGGCATCAACGGTAGTTATTACATCGCTATTGTAACCTGTTGCCTTGCTGTAATTGTCAGCAATGGTTTTTCCGTTTACGGTAATACAATCGCGGTGGAGAATGTTATCCAAAGCTTTTAATACAACCGGTAAGCCGCCTGCATAAAACAGGTCTTCCATAAAATATTTACCCGAAGGCTGAAGATTTGCTATCAGTGGAATATTTTTGGAGAGGTGATCGAAATCTTTCAATTCGAGTTCCACTCCCACTCTGCCGGCGATGGCTAACAGGTGGATCACAAAATTTGTTGAGCCTCCAATGGCAGCATTTACTTTTATGGCGTTCTCAAATGCATTCCTGGTTAATATATCCGATAGCTTCAGATCCTCTTTTACCATTTCAACTATACGTAAACCCGAGAGTTGGGCCAAAACCTTCCGTCGTGAATCCGCAGCAGGAATAGCGGCATTTCCCGGTAACGACAGCCCCAAAGATTCAACCATACAAGCCATTGATGACGCTGTACCCATTACCGCGCAATGCCCCTGGCTACGGCACATGGCCGATTCAATGGTTAACAATTCCTCTTCCATTATTTTGCCTGCACGTACATCATCATGGTATCGCCACACATCGCTGGTACCAATTTGGTTGCCCCTGTGGTTGCCGGTAAGCATTGGCCCGCCAGATACCACAATAGTGGGAATATTAACACTGCATGCCCCCATTACCAACGATGGCGTAGTTTTATCGCAACCACATAACAGCACCACCCCATCCAAAGGATTTGCCCTGATGGATTCTTCCACATCCATGCTGGCCAGGTTGCGGTACAGCATCGCGGTAGGTTTCATTAAGGTTTCGCCCAACGACATTACCGGAAATTCCACCGGGAAACCACCGGCTTCTAAAATACCCCGTTTAACCGATTCGGCAAGTTCACGAAAATGAGCATTACATGGGGTTAGTTCGCTCCAGGTATTACAAATTCCTATTACCGGTTTGTTCTCAAATTCATAATCAGGAATGCCCTGGTTTTTCATCCAGGCCCGGTATATAAAACCATCCTTGCCTTTACGGCCAAACCATGCCCTGCTTCTTAATTCTTTTTGCGCCATGCGTTTAATATTTATTGTTTTATACCTGCTAAACCAATGTATTGGCTTTTAGCTTTGTACATTCTGCCTTTTACTTTTATGGTTAAGTAGTTTCATCCATCAGGTAAAGGATAGATTCATAATTTTCAGAAACAGCTTTCGACATGGCCATTTCACAGGTTTTGGTTGAGGAATAATATCCCTCGTAGTTACCTTGTTTAACTTCCAGCGCCTCGGCCATGGTAGCAGAATCGGTCAGTTCGGGAAATAAAAAGCCCCGGTCTCCGGCCATTCCACAACATCCGCCGTGTTTAGGAACGGTTACTTCATCTGCAAAATGCTTAGCTAACTCCACAAACTTATTTACAGTTTTCATTTTCTCCAATGAGCAAACGGTGTGTACGGTTATGATGCCTTTTTTCTGCTTTATAGTAACAACAGGCTTAACATAATCATGAAAAAAATCTACGCTATCCAAAATTTTAAGCGTATCAAATTTAACCTGGTTACCCGGTGTAAGTACGCCCCTTATGTTATACAAGGTATAGGCACATGAGCTTACGTCAGTTACTATCGGTAGCTGTCCTTTGTTACTTGATAACCATAACCTTTGCACAATGTCGTTAGCGGTATATTCATATGCGTCCTTAAATCCTTTAGAAGAATATATCTGGCTGCAGCAACTCCCGCTTAAATTTTCCATTACACGCACCTTAACGCCCGATTTTGCGCACACGCTCAAAAAGGTGTCTATAATATTCTTTTCTTTCCCCTTGTAAGTACCCAACATTCTTGAGATACAGGCCGGAAAATATACAATAGAATTACCTGTATACACATTACCAACATTATCCGCTGATTTAAAGGATAAACGAGGTGGGTAAGTGAGCTGATCTGTCCATAAGGGCATTGCCGGCACAATTCGCTTCCCTAATTTGGTGAACTTATACATCGCCTTGTTACCAAAAACCTTATTTAGGGCAAAACCGGCTTTTATCCCGGCACGGATTCCCCACTCTGCCGTTTTAAAGTTTTTAGCCACAAACAACGCCACGCTGTTTTGAAAGGCAGAATGATTTTCTCTTCGTAAACGTTTTACCAGGTCGCCGGTATTAATATCAACCGGGCAGGCTGTAGCGCAAAGACCATCTACGGCACAGGTTTCCAAACCATCATATTGATACTGATCAAGCAGGAGCTTATATTCCTGCTCATTGCCTGCCTTTTGCAACTTCTTTAGCACCCTCCTGATCACAATACGCCGCCTTGGCGTAGTAGTTAAATTACGGCTCGGGCATTTATGTTCACAATACCCGCATTCAATACATTTATCAACTTCTGCTTCTACAGATGGCAGTTCTTTCAAATGCTTCAGGTGCGCTTCAGCATCGTCGTTAATGATCACTCCCGGGTTTAGGAGCCTGTTTGGGTCGATAGCCTGCTTTATTACTTTCATAATATCGTAAGCTTCGCCACCCCATTCTGTTTCAACAAACGGCGCCATATTGCGCCCGGTACCATGCTCGGCCTTTAAGCTGCCGTTGTATTTGTCTACCACTAAAGCCACAACTTCCCGTAAAAACAAATCGTACCTTTTTACCTCTCCGGGCGTATCAAATGATTGTGTAACTACAAAATGAATATTGCCATCCTTTGCATGCCCAAAAATGATAGCATTGTTGTAATTGTATTTTACAAACAGGTCCTGCAAATCTAAAATAGCATCGCCCAGTTTACCCACCGGGAAAGTAAGGTCTTCTAAAATTACGGTTGTTCCGCTTGCGCGTACTGCTCCCACAGCCGGGAAAAGCCCTTTTCTAACTTTCCATAAAAAATCCTGCTCAGCAGGCTCACTCGTAAAAACAGGGGCATTGAGTAATGACAACTGCGCTATCGACTGTAAAAATCCATTAACCTTAGATTCCAGTTCCTCATAAGTATTTTCCTGGAACTCAATCAGCAAAGCGGCGGCAGCTGGCGGCAATTCCTTTACAATTGCAGGCATCCCAATCATATTCTCCACCGATTTTAACGATGCCCTGTCCATCAGTTCCACCATCAAAGCCCCGGCGTCGGTAAGCGGGATAATTGCCTGGCAAGCCGAATAGATATCGGGGAAATAAAGCAACGCGGTTGATTTGCATGGATAATCGGGAACGGTTTCCAATACCGCTTCAGCAATAAATGCCAGCGTACCTTCGGCCCCAATTAACAAATGCGCCAATATATCCAATGGGTGGGTATGATCAATAAAAGCATTTAACGAATAACCAACCGTATTTTTGGTTTGATATTTATCTCTGATCTTATGATACAAGGCCTCATTTGATTCAATACGAACCTTTAGATCTTTTAATAGCTGATAGAGCTCAATACATTCATTCTGAAACCGGGGATAGTCGTTTTTATCTTCGGTAATAAAAACTTTCCCATTGGGTAATACAAACCTGATGAATTTGGTGGTGTGATAGGAGTTGAGTTTAACGCCGCAACACATACCGCTGGCGTTGTTTGATAAAATACCCCCCATCATAGCCGCGCTGATACTTGAAGGATCGGGACCTATCTTTTTTTTGTGTTTTTTTAAGAAAGTATTAACCATTTGCCCGGTAATGCCAGGCTGCACCCGTACCAGGTTTCCGGATTCTTCAATCGTTATCTTATCCCAAAACTGGCTCAGGTCTACCAGGATACCATCTGTAATAGACTGGCCGGAAAGACTTGTACCCCCGGTACGAAAAACCAGCGGGATGTTATACTGATGAGAAAACTTAAATAAGGCAACAATTTCGTCCTCACCTATGGGTTGAACTACCGCCTTTGGCACTAAATAATAAAAGCCGGCATCTGATGCAAATGATACCAGGTCGATATAACGGGTTTTGATACGGGTAGCAGGCAGTATCCTGTTTAATTCTTCCTCAATCTTCATCACAATAATTAGGCGTGTAATTTATCCAATTATATGCTTTTAAACTCCATAAATGCGGCAGCCCCGGTTTATTGTTACTGTCGGTTCGCTTTAAGCGTCTAAATTTTTGGTCTGTAATTGAATATTCAAATGTATACATCAATGAGTACAGATAAAAACATAGTTTTTGCTGTTATGATACATTTATTACGTTTTAATTATGGCTCTACGACAGATTGTATCAGTAAGCCTTTTTAATATAGTCCGCAAAGCGGACGAATCATATTGTAACAACGGGTCGGGTCGACCTTGAACTGACATTAACCTTTAGTCGAAAGTCTTAAGTTCGAAGTCAAAAAAGAGCAAATCCGGCTTATAACTTAAGACTTAGTACTGTTGACTTAACAATAGTCCGCATAGCGGACGAATCGTATTGTAACCACGGGTTTTAACCCGTGGACGATAACTGCTCCTATTAACAGTTCCGTAGGAACGGCCCATTTATCGTTATATGTGCCGAACCTATGGTTCTCCGTTTTTCATCGCCCAGATTCAACGGGTTGAAACCCGTTGTTACAAAATGTTTCGGGGCTACGCCCCTGAGGAAATTTTACACTTCTAATGAAGCACATATCCAAGCGTCGAGTAACCACCAGGATAATCCTGAAAAAAAGAGGGATGACGTGCTGGCTTTAAACCAAGCAATCGGCTTTGCATGCTGGCATCGACTCACCCCGGCTACGCTTCGCTGGCCGACCCTCTCTCCGGCCGCGCCGCAAAGAGGGTGGAGCTCGTTTTTTTTATATATTTCTCTGCCCCTCTATGCGACGCAGTCGGAGAGAGGGGCAGACGTCCGTTAGCTAACGGATCGTCGGGGTGAGTCGACTCGCCGCCATGCTGAAACATCATTTCAGTTCAGCGAAATTTGCCACTCATGCTATAGATAACAAAATATACTTGATAATCAATAACTTAAAATAATGTCATTATAACGCACAAAGCGATCCCCTACCTACAGATTTGCTGTGAAAATCCGCTCTGCATGGTTATAAACGAGCCAACCCTTTATACAACTAACCCGGCAACATCATTAAGGTTACAGCATGTAAACGTGGTAATAATATTATTGGCCGATTGCTTAAGGTAATTAACAATTATAGCTTCCTCGGTATTGGTTTCATAATGTTTATTAAAGGGGATCTCCGCTTCGGGGATATTTTCAAAATCGGGATGGTTGTTTTTTTGCTTAACGAGGATATTTTTAAGCGCTACCGCCTGCCGGTTTTTTACACTTACGGTGTTGCTTACACCAAACAGCACTTCGGGTTTTGTTTCGAGGCCCAGGTTAAAAATATACTGTTCCATTTCTTCAAAATCAAGATTCTGGCAATTGATGTACAGGCAGCCATCTCTTATACCAACAACCTTACCACTATACCGGTGCCCTTCGGATACCGATTTTACAATCACCTGCCCGCTTTCGTGCTCCTTTAAAACAAAGGGGGTTTTAATTACATTTTTGCTGCCATCCGTTTTTTGATAGTACAAAAAATAATTACCCAAAAAATAGCTTTTAATAACCGATATAGACGACTTGCTTAAGCTAAGCCCTGCAACCGGCGCCTTGGCAAGGTTATGCCTGTAGGTGCTGGTACTTTTGCCCGTTTCTTTTTGCCAGGCATCCCAATTGTTGAAAGGCACCTGTAAAAAAACCAGCAGCGCGTTTACCTTAATATATTTTGCCTCGCCGCCGTTCCAGTAGCTTTGCAGGGTTTTACCGCTTATCCAGTTATAAACGCGGTATTCGCCCATATTGCCAAGGTACTTTATAAAATCATATACGTTTTGGCAACGCAGTGTTTCCAGCTGATTGTTAATCTGCTGACGGCCTATAATCAACCCCATTTCAACCAGGTCGGGATTGGCCTGTACTTCCAGGCTTATTTGTTTATTTATTACCCGGGCAACCAGGTTAAACTGGGTTCGTGTAAACTCTTCCCAGGTATTTTCCTTCCCTTTTATCTTTAATGCAGCTAAAACTTTAGGATGCTCGGCTATTGCTTTTTGTATTTTATGGGATAAATGCATGAAATAGGTGGTTCTTAATAAAATAGTCCCTGTTTTAAAGATCAGTTTTCAATATTTTTTTTGCAAATAATAATTAATACCTGCTACACTAAGTACCAAAATGGATTAATTACTTTATTGCCTTTTGACCAAAACACAGGTAAAATTTATGACTTAAAATTAGACTTAATTTTGACCAAATACAACCCACTGTAAATCAATTCAAAAAATTTATTTCAAAAAAATATTTTGACTTATATTTTTCCTCATTTGACTTGATGATATTTATAAAACAAACTAATACGGATAAATTTTAAATAAAATTTTTAATAATCTCCTAAATCCACACTATGAAACAAACCATACGCTTATTATTTGCTGTTTTAACCATGTGGCTTTGCTTAACAGCCCCTCCTATTGCCTCGGCACAAGACCGTACTGTTAAAGGCACCGTAAAAGATGGCCTGGGACAAACCATTGTTGGTGCGTCTGTTTTTATAAAGGGCACCAAACAGGGAACTGTTACCAATGCCGATGGTATGTTTTCTATCCAGGTTAATGGCAGCAATCAACAATTAGTTATATCCTATATAGGTTTTAAAACCTATACCGCTGATGTTGGCAGTAAAACCTTGCTTAACATAGTGATGGAAGAAACCAAAAGCCAGCTTAACGATGTAATTGTAGTTGGTTATGGTACGCAAAAAAAATCCAGCCTTACATCGGCCATCAGCTCCATCAGCAATAAGGATTTTAAAGACCAGCCCGTATCAAACCTTGCCCAGAGTATTGAAGGCAAAGTACCCGGAATTTTGGTAACCACGCCATCGGGCACACCAGGTGCCGGGTTATTGGTGAGCGTTCGCGGCGCCAGCAATCCTTTATATGTGGTCGACGGGATCCCCATGATCAGCGAAAGTAACTCCTCCCTTTCCACATCATACACAACCGATGGTACGGTGGTTGGCCAGGGCCAGAACATCAGTTCGATAGCCGATATTAACCCGGATGATATCGAATCCATACAGATTTTAAAAGATGCCTCGGCCGCCGCCATTTATGGAGCCAGGGCCGCCAATGGTGTTGTGCTGATAACCACAAAACACGGTAAAAACGGAAAAACGGAGTTTAGCTTTGATAGCTATACCGGCGTTCAGCATGTTGCGCATACCATTCCATTTTTAGATAGCAAGGGGTTTGTTGCTTTGGAAGAAGATGCCCGCAAACAGGACCTGAAACTTTACCAGGATGACCCTACCCAGTTTCCGGACGGATTTGACCCCGCGGTTTTAACCAATCCGCTGCCTGCTAACTGGAAAACAAAAGTAAATACCAACTGGCTCGACCAAATCCTGAAAACAGCCCCTATCAGTTCCATTCAACTATCAGCCCGCGGCGGCAGCGAAAAAACAAAGTTCTTTATCTCGGGCAATTACTTTGATCAGCAGGGTATTGTGATAGAGAATTACTACAAACGCGCATCCTTCCGTTTCAATCTTGATAATAAGGTGAGCGATAGGGTAACCATTGGTACAAATACCTCCTTTACCTACGGCAAAAACAGGCGTAGTTTTAATGATGACACTTACACCGGTATTGTAACCAATGCTTTAGGTGCATCGCCCTTAATGCCGGTTTATAATAAAGATGGCAGTTATTCAGATTACACCCAGTATGAAGCCAGCTGGTTAAGTGATAACCCGGTAAAATCAGCAAAAGAGATCCAGGCGTTCACCACCAATTACCGCTTTTTGGGTAGTGTTTTTACTGATATTGAAGTGCTTAAAAACCTGAAGTTCCGGGCATCGTTCAGTACCGATTATACCAGCCTTAACGACGACCAGTTTTTTGATGCCATTACCTCAGATGCCTCTGCTGTTGGGGGTAAAGCTATAAAAGGCAACTACTCCAATACCACCCTGATTAACGAAAACACCTTAACCTATCAAAATACATTTGCCGAAAAGCATAGCCTCAACCTGTTAGGTGGCTTTACAGCCCAATCAACCCGTACCGAAAACTCATCGATCAACGCGCAGGGTTTTCCAGAGGGAACCGGGCTTACCAACATCTCCAGTGCGTCAACCGTTACCGGGGCTACCGATCTGCATTCGGGTTGGGGCTTGCTTTCATTCCTGTTCAGGGCCAATTATGCTTATGATGATAAGTACCTGTTATCGGCCAGCGCCCGTTATGACGGCTCATCAAGATTCGACCCCAATAAACGCTGGGGATTATTCCCCGCGGTTTCTGCCGGCTGGGTAATCAGCAAAGAAAAATTCCTGAGCGACTCCAAATGGCTTACCAACCTTAAACTGAGGTTTAGCTACGGCTTAAGCGGCGACCAGGAGATAGGCGATTTTCAATACCAGAGCTATTATCAGCCATCCCGCTATGATGGTGTATCGGGCTTAAAACCACGAAACATCGGCAACCCCGATCTGACCTGGCAACGCAACAAAATGATTAACGCCGGTTTGGATTTTGAATTATTCGGCGGCAAAATAGGCGGCTCGTTAGAGGCATACAAAGGCAACCGTACCGAACTGTTAAGCGAGGCCCCGCTCCCGGCTACCTCTGGTTTTGCAACACAAACGATAAACGCGGGTAATATTCAGAATACCGGTGTCGAGTTTTCTGTAAACGCTTACCCTGTAAAAACCACAAACTTTACCTGGACAACCGCCTTTAATATAAGTTTTATTAAAAGCAAGATCCTCGCACTATCGTCAGATAACCAATTACTTTCTGCCTACAGCGATTTGTTTCCAACACATATCTTAAAGGTTGGCGAGGCAGTAGGCTCTTTTTATGGGTATAAATATTTAGGCGTCGATCCGCAAACAGGCAGTCCTAAATTCAGCGATGACCAGCAGGTATTGGGTAAAGCCACCCCTGATTATTTTGGCGGCTGGAGCAACAGTTTCAGGTATAATGATTTTGACCTTAATATTTCAACCCAGTTTAGTATTGGCAACAAAGTATATAACCTTATCCGCTCAACCTACCAAACCCTTGGCTGGAGCGATGGCGGTTATGACGACCAGTACCTTTACCAGGTATACGCCAACAATGCCACCATTGTGAACAAGCGCTGGGAAAAACCAGGCGATGTAACCGATATCCCAAGGGCATCTATGGTTTTCCAGAATTACGTGCAAAACTCATCGCAGTTTATTGAAAATGCCTCTTTTTTAAGGATCAGGACGGTAAACCTTGGTTATACCATCAAACCAAAAAGCAGCAAAGTCTTTTCATCCCTGCGGATTTATGTTGAGGCACAAAACCTTTGCACGTTTACCAAATACTATGGTTTTGATCCCGAGGTTAGCTCAAACGGCGGCAGCTCGCCCAGTACTGCCGGGGTTGATTATGCTGCCTATCCGCAGGCACGCACGGTTTTATTGGGTGTAAACTTTAAATTTTAATTCTACTATTATGCGAAAATATATAACAGTTGTTCTTCTCCTGGTTGCCATCATCCAATCTTCGTGCAAAAAGGTATTGGATGTTACATCGCCAAATGAAGTAGCCGATGGTACCGTATTTAAAAATGTAGCCGGTTTGCATAGTGCACGTATAGGCATGTACAGCACACTGCAAAACAAAAGCTACTATGGCGGCTATTACCCGCTGCTGGCCGAATGCTATTCGGACAACGGCACTACAGGTGGTTATGACGTGATTGACCTTACAGACATTGCTAACAAGGCTGTATCACCAAGTAATATTTACACATCGGCAATTTATATCCAGGTATATAACTCCATTTATGCAGCCAACAAGATCATCGAAAACGCAGACAAGGTTCCCGGGACTGATGCTACTGAGCTATCAAACATAAAAGGCGAAGCTTATTTTGTACGCAGCCTGGCCTTGTTTGATCTGCTGCGCATGTTTGGCGAGCACTGGGATAATACATCAGCCTATGGCATTTCAATAGTTACTTCTACAGCCAACCCGGCTACCCCCGTTAAGCGCAGCAGCGTTGCCGATTCATACAAACAAATAATAGCCGACGCACAACAAGCCGTTAAATTGCTAAACACGGATAACGGCAGCAAATATGCATCGCAAGCCGCTGCAAACGCGTTGTTGGCAAGGGTGTATTTATACCAGGGAAATAAAGCAGGTGCTGCTACAGCCGCTTCGCTGGTAATCAACAACAGCGCCTATGCGTTGTTACCGGCCGCCGATCTGAGCAAGATCTATACACAAAAAAACACATCCGAAAGTGTATTTGAACTGGTTTTCGATCAACAAAATAACAGCGCTTACAACGGACTTACCTATGTGCGTGATGATGCCTTAAGAACAGATGTGGCATTTTTAGCCGCCGAAGACCTGAACACCTTTTTCACCAGCCGCCCAACCGACGATCGCTCCAGCCTGGTTGATTTTGTAAATGTTGATCAAAGCATTCAACCCGACGGCCGGACCGGAAAATACCGGGGCGAAACCACCAAAGACAACTCGGCTTACGTTATCCGCCTGGCCGAGGTTTACCTTATCAGGGCCGAAGCTTTAGGCAGGGTTAACGGCCTGGCCGATCTGAACACTATTCGGCAGCACCGGGGCATGGCCAAACTAACCGCTGCCAATGTGCCCAGCGATGCAACCTACCTAAACGCTGTTTTAAACGAACGCCGTGCCGAGCTCAACTTTGAAGGCCACCGCCTTTTTGACCTGGCCCGCACCCAAAAAGTAGCCGAAGTTTTAGGTGATGAGGTAAACCCTGTACTGCCTATCCCGCAAAGCGAGATCAGTTCAACAGGCGGTGTGGTGGTACAAAACAAAGGATACTAATTCGCTAACCAGGAAATGCATAGTCCATTTATTCACCTGTTAAGAAAAGCCTTTTTTTCGTCCCTTAAGGAGGATGAAATTAGCCATGAGCAAATGGACGATAGCCGCCGAAAGTTTTTGCGCGATGCAGGTTTAATGGCTGGCGGCATGGCCTTGCTGCCGGCCTTTGCAGATGCCCTCACTTTAGGCGATACCCAGCATACCAGCATAGCCATAGTTGGTGCAGGTATGGCAGGTTTAAACGCGGCTTACCAGTTAAAAAAAATGGGTTTAAAAAGCACGGTATACGAAGCATCATCACGCACCGGCGGGCGGATGTTTACCATTAAAGATAAATTTGGCAAGGACATCACTACCGATCTGGGCGGCGAATTTGTTGATACAGACCATACCGAGATAATTCAGCTCGCAAATGAGTTAAATGTCGATTTTTATAATCTAAAACTCGATAAACTTGATCCAAAAACCTTTTTTTTTGAAGGAAAACACCTCAATGGCGAAGATCTTAAAAGAGCCATCCACCCGTTTGTCCGGCTGATAGAAAAAGATGTAAAATCATTACCCAGGCAAATAAATTTTACCACGGCAACCTCGTTTCAACACTTCGATAACCTTTCTATCTCCGAATACATAAACAGCATTGGCATAACAGGTTGGCTAAACAAATTGTTAAACGTAGTGCTCACAATGGAGTATGGCATGGAAACTTCGGAGCAATCTGCTATCAACTTCCTCATCATGTTTACCGAACCCATATCTGCCGAAAAAGAGTATGAATTGTTTGGTGATGAGCATGAGGTATTTAAAATAAAAGGCGGCAGTCAGCACTTAACCGATAAAATATACCAACAGGTAAATGACCGCGTTTTATTGGGGTATAAGCTTACCGCCATCAGCCAAACTAAAACAAAAAAATATCTACTCAGTTTTGATCAGAAAGGTATAATAAAAAGATTAACAGCTGATTATGTGATCATAACTATCCCATTCAGCATACTCCGAAAGATAAAATTTGATATACCCATGCCCCCTGAAAAACGAAAAAGCATTGATGAGTTAGGTTATGGCAACAGCGGCAAGTTTATTATGGGCGTAAACACTAAACCCTGGCGCAAAGCGGGTAAAGCCGGCTATACATTTACCGATCTTGAATTTGGCTGCGGATGGGACAGCAGCCAGATGCAGTCAGAAACAGAAGGCAGCTTTACCCTTTTTGGCGGCGGCCATATCATCAATACCCTTTGTAATGAAAAAAATGAGGTACTGGCAGCCCGGATAGTACCACAATTGGACAAAGTTTATCCTGGTGTACTAAAAGACTACAACGGTAAAACTGTTAAGTTTTGCTGGAGCCAACATCCATATACAATGGCCGGATACAGTACCTTTAAAAAGGGCCAGTGGAGCACTATTGCCGGTTGGGAAGCAATACCAGTAGGCAATATTTATTTTGCGGGCGAGCATGTAAGCCTTACCTGCCAGGGCTATATGAACGGTGCAGCCCAAACCGGCAGGATGGCTGCAGAAATGGTAGCCAAAGCAAGCAAAAGAAGCTTTAAAAATAAGCTGATTATGAAAGAAGTATAAAATTACAACCATGGACAATTCGCAGGAATTATTAGAGAGAAGAAAAAAATGGGTGCCTAACGCCATTGGGATCTTTAACCCCTCAACAGCGGTAAGTGCCAGCGGGGCTATTATTATTGATGCCAATGGTAACGAAATGATTGATTTTGCCGGCGGTATTGGTGTAGTAAACGCCGGGCATTGCCCCCCTCCGGTTGTAGCTGCCATTGCAGAACAGGCGGCCAAAATGATCCATTGCAGCTTTAACGTGGCCACCTATGATCTTTACCTGCAATTGGCCGAGAAACTGGCTACCCTGTTACCGCATGGTGAAAACACTAAGGTAATGCTCACCAATTCGGGTGCAGAGAGTGTGGAGAACGCTATAAAAATTGCAAGGCAGGCAACCGGTCGCCCGGCAATAATAAGTTACGAGTGTGGTTTCCATGGGCGTACCATGATGGCCATGACACTTACATCAAAAGTGGGCTATAAACTGGGTTGCGGCCCCTTCGCGCCTGAGGTTTACCGAATTCCCTTCCCAGATCATTACCGCTATGGGAATGGTTTAAGCCTTGATGAGTTTTCTGATGTTCACCTGCGCGAGCTGGAAACATTTTTCCATACCAATGTGCCGGCCGAGCAGGTTGCAGGCATCATCATTGAACCTGTGCAAGGCGAAGGTGGTTTCAATGTTGTACCCCCAAAATACCTTCGGGGTTTGCGTGAGGTTTGTGACAAGTATGGCATTATGCTGATACTCGACGAAGTGCAAAGCGGTTTTGGCCGTACCGGAAAATGGGCCGCTTATGAGCATTACGGTGTAACGCCCGATATATCCACCTGGGCAAAATCAATGGGCAGTGGTATGCCAATAGGTTGTGTTATTGGCAAGGCGCATATTATGGATAGCTGTAAACCATCAACCCTTGGCGGCACCTACCCCGGCAACCCGGTTTGCTGTGCAGCTTCACTGGCTACGCTGAAATATATGGAGGAGATAGATATCAATGCGCTTGGTACAAAAGTAGGCGATATTGTACGCAGCCGCTTTAATGACCTCAAATCAAAGTTCAGCGCAATTGGCGATGTACGCGGTCTGGGCGCTATGATGGCATTTGAGCTGGTAAAGGATAATGACCCTTTTAAACCTGACGATGGATTATGCAAAAAGCTAATCGGCTATTGTGCCGATAATGGTTTGATCGTAATCAACGCAGGGGTAAATGGCAATGTGATCAGGATACTGAGTCCGCTGGTTATTGATGAGGCTTTATTAAACAGAGGCCTTGATATTATTGAAAATGGCTTAGCTGAATTATCGGCATAAACTAAATTATAAACCAATTATAAAATTATTATGTCGCTAAAGGCTTACGAAGTTTTAAAACTTCACAAGTCTGTTTACGGCAAGCTTAAACAGATCGACTATGAAACAACAATTCATCAACGGGGAATGGGTAGCTGCGATTGATAAACAGGAGATGGATTTGATCGATCCGGCTACCGAAAATGTAATTGACAGGCTAAGTTCAGGCAATGCCAATGATTGCCGGGCAGCTATTGATGCAGCACATAAAGCTTTTGCATCGTGGAGTAAAACAACACCCTATCAGCGGGCCGAGATCTTAAAAAAAGCCGCTAACTATTTGCGGGAGAACCTGGAGATCATTGCACATGACATGGTAATGGAAAGCGGCAAACCCCTGCCCGAGGCTAAGGGAGAATGGGCTGTTGCAGCAAACCTGTTTGAGTGGTATGCCGAAGAAGCCAAGCGCAGCTATGGCCGCGTTATACCAACCAACCGCCCGGATAAACGCAGTTCGGTAATTTACCAGCCGATGGGGGTTGTAGGTGTTATTACCGCGTGGAATTTCCCGGCCTATAACCCGGCACGGGCCTGGGCTGCAGCTTTAGCGGCCGGCTGCACTGTTGTAGCCAAACCCTCAGAAGAAACTCCCCTGTCGGCTTTTAACATGGTTGATGCTTTGGTAAAAGCCGGGTTACCAAATGGCGTGCTGAATGTGGTTATAGGCGATGCCGCGGCTATAGGGGATGAAATGCTTAACAATCGCCTGCTTAAAAAAATAAGCTTTACGGGCAGCACCCGCGTGGGTAAAATATTAATGGATGGCGCATCGCGTACGCATACCAAACTCTCGCTTGAGCTTGGGGGCAATGCGCCTGTGTTGATATTTGATGATGTAGATGTTGATGGCTTAGCTAAGGTAACAGCAATAGCCCGTTTCCGCAATAACGGGCAGGTTTGTACTTCGCCACAGCGGTTTTATGTACATAAAAATATTTATGAGCAGTTCGCCGAAGCAGTTACAGGCTATGTAAGTAAATTAAAAGTGGGTAACGGATTTGATGAGGGTGTGAATGTAGGCCCCCTCATCACCAAAAAACAACGGGAAAGTGTACTTGACCTGGTAAATAAAACCAAAACAGAAAACGCGGAGATCATGACGGGTGGTATAGTCCCCTCCCATTTGCAACACGGCTATTTTTTACAACCAGCGGTTATTGGCAACCTCAAACAAACATCAGTATTGGCGCAGAAAGAGATCTTCGGACCGGTACTGCCATTGTTTGTTTTTGACGACCTGGATGACGCCATTACCAAGGCCAATGATACCGAGTATGGTCTTGCGTCCTACATATTCACCAATAATTTAAAAACATCCATTTACGCCTCTGAACGATTGGAATTTGGCATAGTGGGGATCAACGAATGGGCGCCTCACGGAACAGAATCACCCTTTGGCGGATGGAAATACAGCGGCCAGGGCCACGAGAGCGGCAGCGAGGGATTGTATGAATACATGGAGAAGAAACTGATAAGTACAGGGGGATTATAAAGACTTACGAAGTTTTAAAAACTTCGTAAGTCTGGATTTCTACAACTTGTCATCACTAAGATAAACGACGAAGCAATCGCGGACCATGCACGACGAACTTACACAAATCGCCGTTGCCGCGCTGCGCTCAAAATAACATCGTGAATTAACAAATAAAATAACAAACTAAACACATGGGTTACGGGGCACTTGCATTAATTCCGCCACTGGTAGTAATTGTACTGGCTATCGCATTAAGGGCATCCTTTGAGGCGTTGCTACTGGGCTGTATTGCCGGCTTTATCATCATTGGCTTTCATGACCACACCAATTTCTTCACCGGTTTTATTGCCAGTTTTTACAAGGTAATGGAGGATGAAAGTACAGTATGGGTGATACTGGTTTGTGGTTTATATGGCTCCCTCATCGGTCTTATGGTTAAAAGCGGGGGTGCCATGAAGTTTGGTGAGGATGCCCTTAAATATATCAAAACAAAAAAGACCGCCTTATTTGGCACATGGGCATTAGGGCTGTTTATTTTCCTGGATGATTATTTAAGCGCGCTTACGGTAGGTGTCACCATGAAAAAGATAACAGATCATTTTAAAATATCGCGGGAGTACCTGGCTTATATCGTTAACACCACATCGGCCCCGTGGTGTGTTATTGTCCCGCTTTCCACATGGACAGTTTTTATTGGGTCGATATTGGAAAAATGCAAGTTTGCAGCCCAGGGGCAGGGTAATCATGTATACTTGTCTGTTATTCCTTATGTGGCTTATGGCTGGGTATCTGTGCTGCTTATCCCACTGGTAATTATAGGGGCAATACCCATAATTGGCCGGATGAAAAATGCCGAATTACTTTCAGCCAACCACATTATAGCCCTGCCGGCAGAACCCGAAGAGATTATCATCCAGTCATCAGGCTTTGAAACCAAAAAAAAGCCGAGTTCTTTATTTTTTATCCTACCACTTGCCGTTACCCTGGTTTGTACTTTTTTAATGAATTACGATGCCCTTAAGGGTATAATGGTTGGTGTTGCGTTCACCTTTGTTTATTATCTCATTATAAAGCTTGGCACCTTTCAGCAATTGAGCGAAACTGTTTTTTCTGGCTTTAATAGCATGATATATGCCCTGGCCCTCGTTATCATGAGCTATGTTTTAAAGGATGTTGGTGATAAAATGGGATTGACAGGTTATGTGATCAATGGCGTAAAACCTTATATCAATAAAGAGCTGTTACCGGTTATTATTTTTGTATCCATATCGCTTATCACTTATTCTACCGGCTCGTCATGGGGAGTTTACGCGGTGGTTATACCTATAGTGATCCCACTGGCACACACTTTGGGTGCAAACGTATTAATGAGCATCGGAGCCGTTGTAAGTACCGGCGTGTTTGGCTCAAATGCCTGCCTTTATAGTGATGCAACCATATTAACATCACAAAGTACCGATGTAAGCAACCTCAAACATTCCTTTTCACAATTACCATACGCGTTGATCGCATTTATGTTTTCATCGCTTATTTATATCGTAATGGGCTATACCATTGCTTAGTTTTTTAAGATTATGATAACAGAAAAACCTGCATATTATAAGTTGATGCCTAACGGCCTGGTTGTTCAAAACACAAGGACCGAGCATGTAGAACAACTGGAGGAGCTTCAAAAAATCATATTCCCCACGCTATCAAGTGAGGAGCATATCAGGGCGGTACATTATTTACGGCACCTGGAAGTTTTTCCTGAGGGGCAGTTTGTAATAACCGATAAGGATCATGTTATAGGCATGACCACCACCATGCGTACCAACTTTGATTTTGCCAACTATGAGCATACGTTTGCCGAAACCATAGCAGGCGGCTGGCTTACCAACCACAACCCAAATGGCGACTGGCTTTACGGACTTGATATGGGTATATTGCCCGCGTACCGCGGCATGGGCCTGGCCAGGATCCTTTACAGGGCCAGGCATGAAATGGCCAAAACGCTGGGCTTAAAAGGACAACTAACCGTAGGTATGATGAGCGGCTATGGCGCGGTAAGCGACCAAATGAGCGGCGAAACCTACTACGAGGAACTGCTCACCGGCAAGCGCAAAGATCCCACACTAACCAAACAAATGAAAATAGGCTTTGAACCCATAGCCCTGATGCCCGAACATGTAAACGACCCTGTATGTGGAAATTACGGGGTATTGATAAAATTAGATATAAGTAAAGAGGTCTGAAACAAATTGGTGAAATCATAAGATAATGAAATATATACAGTTAAAAACCCCATTACCGGGCCCTAAAAGCCAGGAAATATTGGAGAGGAGAAAAAACGCCCTGCCCGCAGGTTTGGCCAAATCAACAGAAGTAGTTGTTGAACGTGCCTCTGGCGCTTTGGTTTGGGATGTGGACGGTAACCAACTGATTGACCTTGCCGGTGGTATAGGCATGATCAATGTAGGCCATAGCAATCAAAAGGTAGTTGATGCGATAAAAAAACAAGTTGATAAATATATTCACACTTGCACACTGGTCACCACCATGGAGCCGTATGTTGAGTTGGCTGAACTGCTAAACGAGATTACACCCGGCGATTTTAAAAAGAAAACCCTCCTGGCCAATTCCGGGTCCGAAGCGGTTGAAAATGCTATCAACGTTGCCAAGTATTATACCAAACGTAATTCGATATTATGTTTTGAGGGCGCTTATCATGGGCGTACCTTGCTAACGCTTAGTTTAACCAGTAAATATTCCCTGTTTAAAAAAGGAATGGGGCCATTTGTATCCGATATATACCGCATCCCAGCCCCCAACCTCTATCGTAAGATACAAGGAATGAGCGACGAGGAATACATCCGGTACTTTATTAAACAATTGGATATTGCGTTTATATCACAAGTGGATCCCGAATCATTAGCTGCCATTATTATTGAGCCAGTGATGGGTGAAGGCGGATTTATACCGATGCCTAAGGCCTACCTGCAAAAGATCCGCGAGGTGTGCGATCAATATGGCATCGTAATGATTGTTGATGAGATTCAATGCGGGGCCGGTCGTACAGGTAAATTCTTCGCTGTTGAGCATTTTGATATAGTGCCAGATGTGGTGGTAAGCGCCAAATCAATAGGTGCAGGCATGCCTATCAGCGCTACCACGGGCAGGGCCGAGATTATGGATGCCCCACATCCGGGCGGGGTTGGCGGTACTTACGGCGGTAGCCCGGTGGCTTGTGTTGCAGCTATTGAAGCTATTAAAATTTTAAAAAGCGAAAGCTTTTTAAACCGTGTTAACGAGGTTGGTGAACTTATGCGCACCACCCTTGAAAGCTGGAAAGAAAAATACCGGATAATTGGTGATGTGCGCGGTTTAGGTGCTATGCAGCTGGTTGAGTTTGTTAAAGATCGCGACAGTAAAGACCCGGATATGGATGTTACATTGGAGATTATCAGGGATGCGGTAAGCCACGGATTGATCATGATCCGCGCGGGTATGTTCAGCAATTGCCTGCGGTTACTGCCGCCCATTGTAATAACTAATGAGCAATTAACAGAGGCGCTGAGCGTTTTGGAAGAAGCAATTCAACGAGCAGATATCAAAAGAAAATAAATGGGCATAAACGATAGTGGATCTGCAGGATTCCCTTATTTTCAAAATGGGTTTGGTAGCTTGTTGATTCATAATGCCAGTATTCTTTCTTTTCATAATGGATTTGACAATAGTGCTTCCGATGCTATTGTGATTGAAGGCAACCGCATTAAGGCTGTCGGACGGTGCGATGAATTGCAGTCCTTCATTCAACCCGGCACACAGGTAATTGATGCGTTGGGTAAAACACTGATGCCGGGTTTAAACGACAGCCACATCCATCTGTGGAAGGTTGGCAACCTTAAAACCTTTATGCTGGATGTCCGTGGCGCCCAAAGCCTCCACCATATGCTGCAAATGCTGGAAGATTACGCCCGCGAATACCCCAACGCAGCGTGGATAACCGCCAGAGGGTTCAATGAAGCTGCATGGCATAGCGGGCAAATCCCTACTAAGGCCGATTTAGATAAAGTGATAAAAGACCGACCGGTTTATGTGATCCGTACCTGCGCGCATATTGCTGTTTGCAATTCAAAAGCCCTGGAGGTTTGTAATATTACTTCGAACACGATAGTACCCGATGGAGGTGTTATTTATATAGGCGACGATGGCAAGCCCAACGGTATATTCTCTGAAACAGCGCTGGGCTTAATCACCAAAAACATCCCTCCTTACACAAAAGACGAGTTAAAGTTAATGGTACTTTCTGCACGGGAGGAGCTCTATAAATACGGCATTACCGCGGCAACAGACCCGGCGGTTGACCCACTGCTGCTTGAAGCATATTACGAAATGTACCAACAGGATCAGTTAGGTTTCAGGCTGAATGCTATCCCTATACTTCTTCCTGATGGCGGCGATGCCCCCTATCCTGTTCCTGACTATTTCGGCACGGACAATTTTAACGTGAATACGGTTAAATTCTTTTCTGATGGGGGCTTAAGCGGTAAAACAGCAGCACTAAAAAGGCATTATAAAAACTCGTCCGATCAGGGGGTATTGCGGCTGAAACGTGATCAGTATACATCATTATCAATACAAGCCTTACAAAAAGGACTGGCCATAGCTACACATGCCATTGGCGATGCTGCCATTGAATTTGTAATTGATGTTTATAAAAATCTTCATCATCAGTTCCCAGCTATGGTTAACAGAATTGAACACCTGGGTTTACCCGAGGAAAAGCACTTGCTGGATATGCAGCAATATAATATAGCTACCTCCATGCAAACCATTTTTATAAGCGAGTTGGGTAAAAACTTTATCAAATACCTTGATGATGATTATCTTAACCAATGCTATCCTGTAAAATCGGTTTTAAAACACAATATTTTACTGGCCTTATCATCAGATGCGCCGGTGGTAAAAGAGCTTAACCCTTTTAAAGGCATGCAGGCTGCTGTTACCCGTACAGATAATGAAGGGAACGTAATAGCCGCACATGAAGGCATTAGCATGGCATCGGCGCTTAAGGCTTATACATATAGTGCAGCCGAGATCGGTAAAACGCTACAAATAGGCTCATTAGAAAAGGGCAACCTGGCAGATTTTATTATCACAGATAAAAACCCATTAAAAATATCTCCGAACGAGCTAAGCATCCTCAATGTTGAGCAAACGTTTATTGATGGCAAATGCGTTTATAAGAAACAATTGTAGGTAATTATAGGTCGATTGCCCGTTTTGGACGGTTAAGCGTGTTATTGTGGTTATTTCACAACAGTAACCTCAATTCCTTTTTCCTGTAATATTTTCAGCATGCCGGCGCTTATTCCACTATCGGTAATTATATGCTGAACCTGGTCTAAAGGGCAAATTTTTCCTAAGCCACGTTTTCCAAATTTTGTACTATCGGCCAGTACAACTACCGTTTGCGCTGTATCAATCATTTTTTGATTTAACCTGGCCTCCATTAAATTAGTGGTTGTTAAGCCAATCTCGGGGTCTATTCCATCAACACCTAAAAAAAGCATGCTGCATGCCATATCCTGTAACATCGCCTCGGGGTATGCCCCTGTTACGGACGATGATGAAGTGCGCAGTTGCCCGCCCAATTGAACTACTTCTACATTGGGATGCTGCGATAACTCGAGCGCTACATTCAGGGCTGATGTGATTACCGTGAGATGTTTGCCCGGATTAATTGACCGTGCAAGAGCCAGCATAGTAGTACCTGATGCAATAATAATAGAATCATTATGCCCTATTAACTCAGCTGCTGCTATCCCTATCTGCTGTTTTTCTGGTGCGTTTAGTTTTTCCTTTTCGGCTACAGGCCTGTCATTGGCATATGGGTTGCTTTTTGTAGCACCGCCGTGCGTTCTGAATAATAATTTTTTATCCTCCAAAAGCTTCAGGTCCTTCCGGATGGTAACTTCAGAAACATTTAATTCCTTACCCAACTCCTGTACGTTTACAAAGCCATCATCATCCAGTTTCTGTAGGATGATCTTATGCCTGTCGGTATTTTTATTCATAACAACCAAAATTAAGTAAAAAACCGATACAGGGTAAACTGAAACAAAAAATAAGTTTCGATTTATTTCGTTTACATTTCATTATTGTACATTTACAATGTAAACGAAATACAAAATAACAAAATGAGTATTTTCAAAAGGGATTCAATTTTGCAATCCATAAAAGATAAGGATAAGGATAAGATTTGGGACATACTTATAATTGGTGGCGGTGCAACCGGCCTTGGCGCTGCGGTTGATGCAGCTTCAAGAGGCTTATCTACCTTACTATTTGAACAAGCCGACTTTGCCAAAGGAACATCAAGCCGGGCAACCAAACTGGTACATGGCGGTGTGCGCTACCTTGCCCAAGGCGATATAGGCTTAGTACGTGAGGCCCTGCATGAACGTGGCTTACTGTTAAAGAACGCCCCGCACCTGGTAAAAAACGAAAGTTTTATCATCCCTAACTACAGTTGGTTTGATGGGATATTTTACACCATTGGTTTAACAATATATGATCTGCTGGCAGGCAAGCTGGGTTTTGGCAGGGCAAAGCATATCTCAAAAAAAGAAACGATAAAAAGGCTGCCCGGAATTGAAGATAAAGGACTATATGGAGGCGTGGTATACCATGATGGCCAGTTTGATGATTCAAGGCTGGCTATCAACCTGGCGCAAACAGCTTTGGAGCAAGGTGCTACCGTTTTAAATTATTTCAAGGTTACCGGGCTGATAAAAGATAGCAACAATAAAATCATGGGCGTTAAGGCTACTGAGGCAGAGACGGGCGTTACTTACCAACTAAAAGCCAAAACCGTTATCAATGCAACCGGAGTTTTCGTTGATGATGTGCTTAAAATGGATGTGCCCGATAAAAAGCCCCTGGTAAGGCCAAGCCAGGGGGTACACCTTGTTTTGGATAGATCGTTTATGCCCGGTGACGATGCGATCATGATCCCCAAGACCGAAGATGGCCGGGTCCTTTTTGTTGTTCCATGGCATAATAAGCTGTTGGTTGGCACTACTGATACTCCTATTGACAAACATAGCCTGGAGCCGGTAGCCCTTGAAGCCGAAATTGATTTTATTATGCGTACTGTTGCCAAATACCTAAAAAAAGCACCCACCCGTAAGGATGTTTTAAGTGTTTTTGCCGGGTTGAGGCCATTAGCTGCCCCACAGGACGATTCATCAAAAACAAAAGAGATATCGCGCAGCCATAAACTCATTGTTTCTAAATCAGGGCTGATCACTATAACCGGCGGTAAATGGACTACCTATCGAAAAATGGGCGAGGATACAATCGACAAAGCGATAGAAGTAGGTAAATTAAAAAACAAGGTTTGCCATACTGCGGGTTTGCCGATACATGGCAGCAGGCCAAACCCCGACAGGAGTAATCATCTGTACGTCTATGGCGCTGATATTGAAAAGGTATTAGCCCTGGCAAACGAGCATACCGACTGGAAAAACCGGGTTCACCCGGATGATGATTATACTAAAGGCGAGGTGATCTGGTCGATTCGGCACGAGATGGCGCGTACCGTTGAAGATATACTGGCCCGCCGTACCCGCGTATTATTTTTAAATGCCCGTTTAGCAATAGCCATGGCCCCGGAGGTAGCACGCCTTATGGCCGGGGAATTAAATAAAGATATTGAATGGCAGGCAGAACAGGTAAGCGCCTTTAATAAAGTGGCCAGAAACTATATATTAGCATAACCAATAAACCAATAATTATAAAAACCGGAATATGGAAGAGTACATCTTAGCCCTCGACCAGGGGACAACAAGTTCAAGGGCGATAATATTTGATCATGCGGGGCAAATCAAATCGCTTTCGCAAAAAGAATTTAAACAATATTTCCCTAAACCTGGCTGGGTTGAACATGATCCGAACGAAATCTGGTCGAGCCAGGCGGGCGTTGCAGCCGAAGCTACTGTTAAGGCCGGGCTCAATGGTAAAAACATTAAAGCTATAGGCATCACCAACCAGCGCGAAACCACTATTGTTTGGAACCGTGAAACCGGTGAAGCTATTTATAACGCCATAGTTTGGCAAGACAGGCGTACCGCTGCTTATTGCGATAAATTAAAACAGGACGGGCATAGCGATATGATCCGCTCAAAAACCGGCCTGGTAATAGATGCCTATTTTTCGGGCTCCAAAATTAAATGGATCCTGGATAATGTAGAAGGCGCACGGGCACAGGCAGAAGCCGGCAAACTGGCTTTTGGTACTGTTGATAGCTGGTTGGTATGGAAATTTACCCGCGGTACGGTGCATGTAACCGATGTGACCAATGCAAGCCGTACCATGTTATTTAATATCCGTACCCAGCAATGGGACGACGAGTTACTGCAACTGCTTAATATACCCAAAAGCATGCTGCCCGAAGTGAAACAATCCAGCGAGATCTATGGTGAAACTACTACCACCATATTTGCCAGCAAAATCCCCATTGCCGGTATAGCAGGCGATCAGCATGCTGCGCTTTTTGGGCAGATGTGTATTGATAAGGCCATGGTTAAAAACACTTACGGAACAGGCTGCTTTATGCTAATGAATATTGGCAATGAATTTATTGAATCAAAAAATAACCTGCTAACCACCATTGCCTGGAAAATTAACGGCGAAATCCAATACGCTTTTGAAGGCAGTATATTTATTGGCGGGGCCGTAGTACAATGGCTCAGGGACGGACTTGGCATCATCAAAACCTCGGCTGATGTTGAACAATTGGCCATGGGCGTTAAGGATACAGGCGGCGTATTTTTTGTACCAGCCTTTGCAGGGTTAGGAGCCCCCTATTGGGATCCTGAAGCCCGGGGCACCATAGTTGGCCTAACACGGGGCACTACAGCCGGGCATTTGGCCCGGGCGGCGCTGGCATCTATAGCATATCAAACAATGGATGTATTGAATGCTATGGAAGCTGATGCAGGCATGCAAATAAAAGAATTGCGCGTGGATGGCGGCGCTACCGCAAATGATTTGCTGATGCAGTTTCAGGCTGATGTTTTAAATTGTAAGGTTATAAGACCAAGCATTGTAGAAACAACCGCTTTAGGTGCCGCATACCTTGCCGGTTTAGCGGTAGGTTTTTGGAAAGACATAGCCGAGATACAGCAGCTATGGCAATCTGAAAAGGAATTTATCCCCGGGGATAACCTGCAGGATATTAAAACAGATATTGAAGGCTGGAAAAGAGCAATCCATACTGCCCGGTGCTGGTCTGATAGTCAGCAACCTGTTCAGGTGATCTAAGCTAAAAGCAGAAGGCAGAAAGCAAAAAGCAAAAGCTAAGTCCCTGTATCAATTGTGATAGATTGCCGTATGTGAAATTATTTAATATAATTAGTCAAACCTATAAATTCCATTATCATGTCTCCATTTATTGCCGAGCTGATTGGCACCATGTTACTTATACTTTTAGGCGATGGCGTGGTAGCCAACGTAGTATTGAAAGACACCAAGGGAAATAACAGCGGCTGGATAGTAATCACTACAGCCTGGGGCCTGGCTGTGTTTGTAGGCGTTGTAGTGGCGGGCCCTTATAGCGGCGCGCACCTTAATCCTGCTGTTACAATAGCATTGGCAATAGCAGGTAAATTTCCATGGGCCAATGTTCCGCTCTACATCGCAGCGCAATTTTTAGGCGCTATGATAGGTTCATTCCTGGTATGGGCTATGTATTATGATCATTTTAAACGCACCAATGAACCCGCTTTAATATTGGCTGTTTTTTGCACCGGCCCGGCAGTACGCAACTATATATCAAACATTACAAGCGAAATTATCGGCGCTTTTGTACTGTTGTTTACTATATTTTACATTTCGGGGGCCGAGATAACACCAACAAAAATGCCCGTTGGCCTTGGCTCCGTTGGCGCTATACCGGTAGCTCTTTTGGTTTGGGTAATAGGTTTATCGCTGGGCGGCACAACCGGGTACGCCATTAATCCCTGCCGCGACCTGGGGCCGCGTTTCATGCATATGATATTGCCTATCAAAAACAAAGGCACCAGCGACTGGACTTATGCGTGGATCCCGGTTTTGGGGCCAATTGCAGGTGCAGCTATGGCCGCGGGTTTATACCTGCTTATTAAGTAAACCCTTCACCCAATTCAGACACTGGCCTCCGGTCGTCATCAGGCGCGGTATAACAACATTATTGTTATTATACCGCGTTTTTTTGTTCAAAAAAGCAGTATTTAAACTATGCTTTTGTCAATTTAAAATGATAGCGTTGAGACACCCTTCGAAACACCTTTCGTATACCTTAGGAGCACTTTACCGGCCCCTGCCACGTACCTTTTAACACCTTACCACGACCCATTAATCAAGATATAATTTACTAATAATCAGTACATTAGTTAGATAATGTTAGATTCAAGCCATGCTTTTTTTGTGAACAGACAGGCAGATGATCCCGGCAAAATAAAACAATGGCGGTTACACACAAATTTACAAAAAATGCAACGAATTTCCAATTAAAGTACCATCTCCCATTCGAAATACATCGGCATACAAAGTGAAGCAAATGACTACAGACGAATAACTACTGACCAAATCACTCGCTCCTTAAACTTTTCACCGGATTTGCCATGGCTGCTTTTATGGCCTGGAAACTTACAGTTAGCAGGGTTATTAAAATGACGGATGCACCTGCAATGAAAAATACGCCGGGGCCAATATCAATACGGTATACAAAACCTTGCAGCCACTTATTCATTCCCCACCAGGCCAGCGGAAAAGCTATAACTACGGCAATACATACCAGCCTCAGGAAATCCCTGGTAAGCATAAGCGTGATGCTGTTAACAGACGCGCCAATTACTTTACGTACACCTATTTCTTTTTGTCGTTTTTGTGCAGTAAATGCAACCAGCCCAAACAAGCCCAGGCATGAAATAAGTATTGCAAGGAAGGAGAAATATTTGGTTAAAGTTGAAACCCTTACCTCGGTTTCATATTGTTTTTGATATGCCTGATCCAAAAAACTATAAGTAAATGGAAAACCCGGATTATAGGATTCATAAAGGCGCTGTATTTGCGCAATGGTTTCTTTTTGCTGTGCGCCTTTAATCCTGATCATCATTTTATAATAAGGGCTGGCGCCCTGGGCAAGCAGTATGAATGAAGGCCTTACCGTTTCATGTAATGATTCGAAGTGAAAATCTTTTACTATCCCGATAACCTGGAAGTTATTACCTAATATTTTAACATTTTTACCAACAGGGTTTTGCAAATGCATTGCATTTACAGCCGTTTGGTTTAATATAACCTTGTTGCCTTCGGCTCCATAGTTTTTTGAAAAAGCCCGGCCGGCAGCCATTTTCATAGCCATGGTTTCTATAAAATTAAACCCGCCAAAAAAGCCTTCAAAATAAACATCCCGGTTAGCCTCTTTACCATCCCAGCTAAGGCCGGCTGTGCCGTAATTACGCCCTACTATATTATGCTGTGTAAAACTGGCATTTACAACGCCGGGGATGTTCTTCAGTTCGGCAGCAAATGTTTCCTCATTACCTGCAAGTTTCCCCTCCGAATCAAACCTGATCATGTTATCCTTATTGTAACCAGGTGTAGTATTTTGAATAAACTCAATCTGTTTATAAACTACCAGTACCGCTACAATCAGCATAACCGAAAGCGTAAATTGAAAAACCACAAGTCCCTTACGTGCAATGAGCTCCCCAAAAGAAGAGTTGAGCTTGCCTTTCAGGATTGCTAAAGGATTAAACTTCGACAGGTATAAAGCCGGGTAACTCCCGGAAATCAGGCCCGTAAATAGCGTAATGCCAATTAAGATCATGATAAGCCGGAAGTCGAAATTTAATTGGATCTCCTTCCCTGTTAATAGATTAAACTGTGGTAGTAATGACCAGGCAATTATAATTGCAAGTATCATTGTAAATACCGCCATCAGTAATGATTCTGACAGAAACTGGATGATCAACTGGCTGCGTGCCGCGCCAACAACTTTCTTGATCCCCACCTCCTTCATCCGGCCCGAAGCTTTAGCTGTTGAAAGGTTCATAAAATTGATACAGGCTATCAGGAGTATAAATATAGCTATAAGGGAAAACAGCCTTACATATTCTTCCCTGCCGCCTACCCTTGCCCCATGATTAAAAGTATTATGCAGGTAATTTTCTGAAAACCGCATGGCAAAAGCTGTTCTTGTGGTGTCGCCGCTGTTTTTTGTTACCAGGTTGCTGATTTTTTTATTGAATGCTTCAATATTGGTACCTTTTTTCAGCATCACAAAATTGTGCGGACCACCATTATTCCAGGTTTTAACCCAGCCCTGCACATCTGCCAGGTAATCAAAAGATAATACAAAATCAAATTGCTGTGAAGAATGTGCGGGCAGTTTCTCAAATACACCCGAAACAGCAAAATCCTTGTCGTGCTGAAATTTTATAAGCTTACCTATTGCATTATCTACGCTACCAAAAAGTTTTTTTGCAAGCTCATCAGAAATAACTACATTATTTTTAGCTGCAAGTACTTTCCCGCGTTCGCCCCGGATCATCTTAAATGAAAAAATATTAAAATAATCTTTGCCTGCATACTGCCCTGTAGCTTTAATATTTTTTTCTCCGGCTGTAAGGGTAAATTTTTGCCACCAATCTGCAGGAGCAACTGCTGCGGCATATACAACGTCCTCGGGAACCTGGACCTTTAAAACCTCGCTAACAAGCCCCGATGACTCGTCGGTAAGCTGCTGACTTCCGCTTTTTCGGTTTTCCATAATCTGGTAAACCTGGTTGTCGTGTTCAAAAAACTTATCATAGCTTAGTTCATCATGCACCCATAAATAAATTAATAAAGTACAGGCTAACCCGGCCGAGAGGCCCAGCATATTAAGAAAAGTAAACTGTTTATCCTTCCTGAGGTTGCGCAAAGCGATCTTTAAGTAATTCTTTATCATGGCTTTAGGTGTAAGTAATTACAATATTACACGTCAGGAGTAAAAACCATGCCTTATTTATAAATATTTGATTATTAATAAATTAAACCCATTTTCTTATTTCTTACTGTATCGAAAACGAACAGCTTTCGTTCGTTTTTATTGTATTACACTTTGTTAAAAATTTGCTTTAGGCAACCATTACAAATATTGGGCGTATTATATGGTATAACGCGCAGTGTCACTTTATATGATCACCAAAATCCGTTCAAAACTTTACAGGGAAGCCAAATACCTAAGCAGGGATATTGGTTATGCCTTTGGTTTTTATGAGCAATTTTTAAAAAATGCAAGGGGTAGCCGCATCATGATCTATCATGGCATTTGCATGCACGATCATACCCGTTTCAATCCTATATTTTTAACGAAACAGGTTTTTGAAGCGCACCTGGTATTGTATAAAAAGCACTGTAATGTTGTTTCGCTTGATGATTATTACGCGCAAAATTTCAGCAAGGATAAGTTTAATATCTGTATCACTTTTGATGATGGCTTTGCCAATAACTACAAATATGCCTTACCATTATTGGAGAAATACCAGTTACCTGCCACTTTTTTTATAACAGGCATTCGTGATGCCGGCTATGATATTTTGTGGAACGATTTTTTAGGGATTGTAAGCAAATATGGCCCCGAATCCATTATCTACAAAGACGAGCAGTACCATAAAGGACAATACGATAAATATATCTCGGCAGCAAACGGCATCAGTCTTGTAGAACAACTAAGATCCGCAGGATTTACCGAAAAGGCAGAAATGATGGACGCGCTATACCCGATGGTTCCATTTAAAAACAACCTTGCCGAAAGAGATTACTGGCTGCAGATGACTGCAGACGAAATCAGAAAATTAGCAGCATCGCCATTGGTTAATATTGGTGCCCATGGCTACTACCATAACGACCTTGCCCGGATTAGCGCCAAAGACGTAGCATGGGAATTAACAGCATCAAAAAACTTCCTCGAAAAACTGATCCAAAAGCCGGTAAATAGCCTGGCATACCCTTACGGTACTTATAACCAGCCGGCAATTGAAGTTGCAAAAGAAACCGGATACACTCAGTTGCTCCTGATGGATTTTCAATCACCGGAAGATCAGCATGACCATACCCTGCGCGAACGTTTTACGGTAAACCCGTTTATAACGCCAATTAACCAGATGCATGCAACCATAACCCGCAGGTATGAGCAACACTGACCCAAGCGGCGACTACAGCATACACAGGCTAAGCACCGCTAACCTGCGCGATTTAGCAAAGTTGCATACCGCCGTTTATAACAGGGTACCGTTACCCGGTTATTTTGAACGCAAATACAATACGGCCTATACCAATGTTGAGCATACGGGCTTTATAGCATATAATAATCAAAAGTTACCCATAGCTTTTTATGGCGTAATACCGTGCTTTATGCAATGTAATGGCGAACAGGTATTAACTGCACAATCTGCCGATACCATGACCCATCCGGATTACAGGAATAGGGGTTTGTTTGTTGAATTAGCCAGCCGCACTTTCAAGCTATGCAGCCAGGCTGGCATTAAACTCCTTTTTGGTTTTCCTAATCAAAACTCATTACCCGGTTTTATTAATAAGCTTGGCTGGCAAATGGCCGAGCGGATGGATCGCTTTGTTATCCCCGTAAAAACCTTACCTGCCGAAAAACTTGCTATAAAATTCCCTTCGCTGAAAAAACTATATTCCTGGTACACCAACCGGGTACTTAAAAAGTACCTTACGCCCCTGCCCGGAATTTCCAGCTCCGCTTTAACCACCGGGTACGATGGACTGTTACGTAACCAGGGTTACCTACAAAATAAAACATACTCGGCCACCCGGGTAATATCAATTAATGGGACCGATATTTGGATTAAAATAAATAATGGCTTACTGATAGGTGATATATTGGTAACTGCAGAAAAATTTATCCTGGTTGTTGACCAACTGGTAAACATTGCCCGCAAACTGGGTTTAAGCCAGGTTCAGTTTCATACAAGCAGGGGTACGCCAACCCATCGGCTATTTGCCCTTCATTATAAGGCGGGTGATTCGTTCCCGGTTATATTTAAGGACCTGGGCAGCGGGGTACCTACAGGTAGGATAAAGTTTACGTTTGCTGATATTGATATTTTTTAAACGGTTACCCTCTTCATAAAATCGTTCGATAAACATGGAGCGTTTTTATTTTACCGACATAATCCCTGCTTTTACCGATAATTTTTAATATTTTGTAGAAATTTATTTCTTCCTGGTTATCAAATACTTATTTTTGAGTACCAATACAATCAAACCTATGAACATTTTATCAGGAACAATCGCACAAAACGCCGATGACAGCATCAATACAACAACTATTTTTGGCGGAATAAAAAGAACTGTACTTTCAAAAGATTTTAAGGGTGGCAATGTCAGAAATGTTTTTGGCGATACAGAGCTGGATTTTACCAATGCCGGCCTTACCGGGACAGCTCTCCTTAATATTTCACAGGCATTTGGCCAGGTAACGATAGCTATACCTGCTGATTGGCGGATTGTGACAGATATTACGCACATCGCTTCGGAAATGGATGATGACAGGAGTTATTTAGCCCGGACAAGACAATCAGATAAAATACTGGTGCTTAAAGGACTTTCTGTTTTTGCCGCTGTTGATATTGTGCATAAACTGGATGAATAAGGTACTTGCTAAATAAGCCTCGTTATAAAACTACAACGCTATAAATTCAATAAAGAGCTATATCCCGACATGGGTTTTCTTTCCTAAAAGTTAACCTGGACTTTCTGCTGTGGGATATCCAAAATATCTCTTAAAACTTCCTCGTTCTGTAACAATTATTCTACCTGCAACCTGTTTAGCCTCAACCTCCCTGCTTTTCCATAAATTAGGTTCATGAAAAACTTTAACACAAATTTTAACCTGAATATGTGGCACAAGGCAAGGCCATTTATTTTAAGTGCAATGCTCTGCAGCTGCCTTGCCAATGCGCAATCAACAAATCCTGTTATTAATAATATCATGACCGAGGAAACCAACAACTCGCAGCTGAAAAAACTGGCGCATGAGCTTTTTGATGGTATTGGGCCAAGGCTGGTAGGCACACCGCAAATGAAACAGGCTAACGACTGGGCAGTAACCAAATATAAAAGCTGGGATATCCCGGCTCATAACGAAAAATGGGGCGAGTGGCGTGGCTGGGAACGCGGTATCTCACATATAGATATGGTTTCGCCGCGTGTAAAATCATTAGAAGGCACTCAACTGGCCTGGAGCCCGGGTATGGGCAAAAAAACAGTTACCGCCGAAGTAATTATTCTGCCTGATGTGGCCGATTCCCTTGCTTTTCAGCAATGGCTGCCCAATGTTAAGGGTAAATTTGTGATGATCTCTATGTGTCAGCCAACCGGCAGAACCGATTATAACTGGACGGAATTTGCCACAAAGGAATCGTTCGATAAAATGAAAGCCTCGCGTACCGCGCAAACAGATGCCTGGAAAAAACGTATCAGCAAAACCGGCTTTACCAACAAAACACTACCTGTTGCGCTCGAAAACGCTGGCGCTGCCGGCATCATCACCAATAATTGGTCGGCAGGTTTTGGGGTTGACAAGATCTTTGGCGCTTATACTAAAATAGTACCAACAGTTGACATAGCGCTGGAAGATTACGGCATGCTTTACCGCTTAAGTGAATCGGGCGGTAAGCCGAAGATCAGTATGCATACCGAATCAAAAGAACTTGGCGTGGTGCCAACTTTTAACACCATTGCCGAAATAAAAGGCACCGAAAAACCTGATGAATACGTAATGCTGAGCGCCCACTTTGATTCATGGGATGGTGGTACCGGCGCCACCGATAACGGTACAGGAACTTTAACCATGATGGAGGCCATGCGTTTACTTAAGAAGTACTATCCACACCCAAAACGCACCATATTAGTTGGGCACTGGGGCAGCGAGGAAGAAGGACTGAACGGTTCGCGCGCCTTTGTTGAAGATCACCCGGAGATAGTAAAAAACCTGCAGGCCCTGTTTAACCAGGATAATGGTACAGGCCGCGTAGTTAACCTGGGCGGACAAGGTTTTGTGGAAGCAAAAGATTATTTAGGCCGATGGCTCGCCGCTGTGCCCGATACGCTTAAAAACCGCATCAAAACAAATTTCCCTGGCCAGCCGGGTGGCGGCGGGTCCGATTTTGCCTCATTTGTGGCCGTTGGCGCACCGGGCTTTTCGTTAAGCTCGCTTAACTGGTCGTACGGCTCATATACCTGGCATACCAACCGCGATACTTATGACAAGGTTGTATTTGACGACCTGAAGAATAATGCCATGCTGGCCGCAATAATGGCTTATATGGCCAGCGAAGATCCGGCTAAAACAACAAACACCAAAACCGAGGGTATTAAATGGCCGGTGCAAACCAAGGCTACCCGGCGGGGAGGTTTGGATTAAGTCAACAGTACTATGTCATAAGTTGTAAGCCGGATTTGTTCTTTTTTGACTTCGAACTTAAGACTATTGACTAACGGCCAACGTCAATTCAATGTTGACACGGCACTACATATTTATGAGAGCCTTTCAGCGTTTGCTGAAGGGCTTTTTTATTTATGAATGTGCGTATTTAAACAAAACATTTCTTGTTTCTGGCGCTTATTAGTACATAAACCAATATCAAAAGTTATGAAACACGCATTTATTTTCGGGACTACCATATTCCTGAGCACACAGCGCACCCTTAGGGTGAATGATGGTGATAACAGCACCGAGTTTTTAAGAGTTTTATCATTTTATAATGAGAAAAAAAACCATGAGAACCTGGCGCTAAATATCGATGCGAATATTTCAACAATGGATGGCCATGCTTTAAACATCGCGAGTAACAGCGTTGCCGACAGAACAGACATCCGCTTAGAGATCAGTAAATTCCGAATTAAAGTATATCAAACCGGTCATCACGAACCTGTGCTGGATGTTTACCAGCTTGATGAACATGAGTATCCCGGCTTATCCAGTCATATCCTTAACGAAATACATGCCCAGCTGCCAGATAAGGTGTTAACTATTAAAGGTAATTTTAAAGTTGGCAATACTCATTTCTTTATCGAGAACGAGAAAATGTTTGTTGATAACAACGGCTACGCCAATGGAGTGGTGAATGCCCATCATGGTATTATACTATCGGCCGCTTATCAGGATTTAATGCGCTAAATTATAAAGCTAAAAGCAGAATACACAAAGCCTAAGGTAAATGCATTCTGCTTTTGGCTCTTACATAACTGAATAGTTTTGATACGCGACAATGGAGTTTTATACAGTGGAAACTACTATATGATTTTTTCCAAAACTATATAGTTACCTTTTTCTCCAAATTCAGTAAAGCCCAGCTTTTTACATGCATTTAAAGCTGTTTTATTGTTCGCTTTTATTTCGGTAAGGCATCTGTTAAATCCTTTGCGCATCAAATCAACCAGGCAAAAATCAAGTAACCTCCTTCCATATCCCATTTTCCGCATCGACGGTGAAACTACCGCCATTGATAAAAAAGCGAGCTTGTTTTCATAATCATTTGCATAATAGGCTAAAAACGCAAGTAAAACGTCGTTTTCCATTACAGAGATTATGCATCCCTTTTCAATGATTTTATCGATATAAGCATTTAAATCATCAAGTTCATACGTTCCGCTGCCATCATTGATCAGCGGATACATCATATCATAAATTTTTGATTTCATTTTTAAATTGGGCTTTAAACACAATTTATACTTATTTTTTTGTTCGATAAAGAAAAACAAGCGAATGCACACAAATTGTAAAGTTTGTACTGTTTTTAAAAAGTACATTTTACAGGTTTGGAACAGAAAGTCGAAGAAGGTATGTAAAAATAGATAAATAGATCGTCATTGCGAGGTACGAAGCAATCCCCGACTTACAGCTACCGTGTGTACACTTCTTTAAGATTCTATCGATACTTAAAAAACGATTGTCATACGAGCGAACCAGGGAGGGAATTGAGCACTGGAGTGAGGAGAAATCTTCTGCACCCTGCTCTAAAGCATGCATGGCTGACTGTCTGTCGCATAAGATTTCTCTTTCGCGCCCCCATCTTTCCCCCTTTCGCTCAATCGAAATGACATTTTCTTTAATTAAAAAGATGTGTACACACGGTAGGACTTACAGAATAGCTTTTCAAATCCGATCTGTGTAGTTTGGGATTGCTTCGTACCTCGCAATGACGGTTGGAGATATGTTCTGATAGCACAAAAAACTTACGAAGTAAACGGCGAAGCCCTCAACGAGGCCAAAAAAAAATATTATCGAGTTAAACTTCGTAAGTTTAGTCTTGCTGGCATCGATTTACTTCAATTCCTTCACCTTTATACTTCTGAAAAACACTTCATTTCCATGATCCTGCAATAACAAATGTCCTTGCGGGGCCTCGCCAAAGTTTTTCCAGATGGTATATTTGCTCATGGCTACCAGGTCTTTGAAGGCTTTTGAGCCGCGTTCGTATTCCAGCACCTTAACACCATTCAGGTAATGTTCTACATGGTTATTTGGGTATACAATCACCCTGCCGGTATTCCAGGCGCCTATCGGGTGAACAAAACGATCTTTCTTGTTGGCCTTTATCAAGTCATATAATGAAGCTAAAGTTCTGTCGCCATCACGGCCGAGTTTGGCATCGGGGTGTAACTTATCATCCAGCACCTGGTACTCCAAACCAATGGCCGAACCGCTTGTAACTTCGCTCAGGGTAACAAAATACTTTACCCCGCTGTTAGCACCAGGTGTCAGTTTAAAATCAAACGACAGGTCGAAAGCGTTGAAATTATCATTGGTAACAACATCACCACCGCCCGATTCTTCTTTACCGCTCGATGGCAGCACATGCATTGTTCCGTTGGCCACTTCCCAGCCATGATCAGGAAAGGTTTTAAGGGTTGCGCCATGCCAGCCTGTGTTGGTTTTACCATCATACAGTAACTTCCAGCCGGCAGCTTTTTCTGCAGGTGTAATGCTGTTGGGCTGCAGGTTTACCACGTACACATTTTTAGGGAACGGTTTTGATTTTAAATTGGTGGTTTGCAGGTTAAAATTTTTGAAGTACACTTTTTTGCCTGCCTGTTTTTCGTCACTAACGGCGTGTACCTGCAAGGCTATAAATCCTTTTGCATCAATGGTATCCACCACATCGGCAGTAGCAATACCGTTTACCCAGGTTTTCATTTCGTTACCAATACACTCTATACGAATATGGTTATACGCTCCTACTTTAAAGGCGTCTTTTGCCGCGGCATTTAAATCTAAGGGATAAAGCCAGTCGCGGCGGCCCTCATCATATATACCACCTGTCCACTTACGGTCGGATGGATCAATCTCAAGCTGCCGGCCATAAACCAAGCCCTTACCATCATGACCGGCAGGGTTGTAGTGACTGCGGGTTTGTACGCCCGAGTTACTTAAGTTGCTTTCAATTTTGGCATCAAGCTCCAATATAAAATTGCCGTATTCCTTTTCGGTAACTAAAAATGTGTTGCCGGAGTTTAAAACAGTAGTGCCTACTATGGCTCCATCCTCTACCTTATAATCGGCAGTACCGGCCAAGCGTTTCCAGCCTTTCAGGGTTTTACCATCAAATATTTTGGTTTGAGCCTGGGATAGTGTGGCCGCACTTAGTAAAATTACTATTGGATAAATGTATTTTTTCATGTTATGATATAGTAGATGTTTTATGCAATTGACAACTTGTAAATTTTAAGACTTACACTTTCACTTCCCAACCCTTTTCGTACTCCCTGCTCCAAAGCTTTTGAGCCTCCGGATCATTAAGGATATGGCCATTCCCGGGGTTGATGTGCAGCACCCGGTCTACCCGGTAGGATATATTTCCTAACTGCGGCAGCAGGGTTGATTTAAAACCTATCTCTATAGGGCAATTCAGCGGGGCTACTCCCCTAACCCCATCAATAAAGTTTTTAAAGTGGAAACCATCCAGCGCTTCGGTAGGGCTTACTTTGTTGGTTCCATCAACTTTGGTATCGTCTGTAATGTCTTTTATAAGCTTGTTATCGCCATCATAAACCTGGTAGCCATTGCCGCTGCCATAAAACAGTGTTCCTTTATCGCCGTAAAACACTACCCCACGGCTCAACTGCTCAATATTAAAGCCGTTGCTGCTGCGGCTCTCCCATTCGGCGGCGGTATTGTTGGGAAAGTTGTACAGGATATTTTGCGTATCGGGTGTTTGCCAGTCGTCGTTAAAATGAAACCGGCCGCCTGTTGAAACTACTTTATTGGGATAATCAACACCCAACCCCCAACGGATCACGTCAAGCTCATGGGTGCCATTGTTTAGCGCCTCGCCGGTTCCCCAGTTCCAAAACCAGTGCCAGTTATAGTGAATCAGGTTATCCTGGTATGGCTTCCGTGGTGCCGGGCCCTGCCACAAATCATAATTCAAATTAGTCGGCACAGGCACCTGTTTGCCATGGCCAATGCTTAGCCTGTGATTAGTGTACCATCCTTTTGCATAATAAGCACGACCGATAACGCCATCATGCAGTTCTTTAACCATGGCCTGCACATTTGAAAATGAGCGTCGCTGACTCCCCATCTGCACCAAACGATTGTACTTTTTTGCTGCTTCAACAGCCATTTCGCCTTCATGAGGGTTATGGCTGCAGGGCTTCTCTACGTATACATGTTTACCTGCCTGGCAAGCCATGATGGTTGCCGGGGCGTGCCAATGATCGGGTGGGGCTATAACAACCGCATCGATATCTTTTATCTCCAGCATTTTGCGGATATCGGTAATACCTTTGGGCTTTTTACCTGTTATTTTATAAATCTCGTTGACGGTTTTATCAACCACATTTGAATCTACATCGCAAATATACCCTACCTCTACATTGGGTATCTTAGCATAGCTTTGGGCCAGGTAAAGGCCGCGACTATTGGTGCCCATCATACCTAAAACAACTTTTTCATTAGGCGATCCTTTAAAAAATGAAGCTGCTTTTGATACCTGGGATGCAAGCAGGAAACTGGTTCCGGCAAGTGACGTAGTTTGAATGAACTGCCTGCGGTTGAGCATGGATAAAATGGCTAATTGGTTTATAACACATTGCCCGGTGGGCAGCGTTGGCAAATTAGCTAAGTTTTGTAAAGGCTCGAAAAAAACAGTCGCTTTTTTTTAAAAGCAATTGTAATTTAACTGTTACTTTAATTTCCACAAGCCTGTAAATAGCCAGAGGTTGTTTTGAAAAAGATAAGGTTTAGGTTTTGCGGCAAACATTAACATTAACCGTTTGCCATGTAAAAGTAGGCAACAAGGTATGTTTTGGAATTAGTATTTATACGGGATTTGAGGCGTTTTTATACGTGTTTTTACGTAATTAAAGCGAGGGTATACCAAACTCCATAACCAATGGGGATGAAACCCATGGTTATGGTGTTTAAATTTATACTGTTATTAGTATTGTATTGGCGGAGGAATGAGTTTAGGATTTTGGCGTTGGTGCCAATATGGATATATTGGCGGCAAATCGCTGGCGGCATCGAGCTTTTTAACCTGGTCGGCAGTTAAGTTCCAGCCAATGGCGTCAAGGTTTTGTTTTAGCTGCTCCTCGTTACGTGCGCCTATAATAATGTTGGCAACGGTTGGCCTTTGCAATAACCAGTTAATTGAAATCTGCGCTACAGATTTACCTGTTTCTTCGGCAACTTCGTCCAAGGCATCAACAATGTTGTATAGGCGATCAAAGTTGGTTGCGGGGCCATGAGCGCCGCCTTGTACTGTTCTTGAATCTGCAGGGATGGGCTGCCCTCTCCTGAATTTACCACTCACCTTGCCGGAAGCCAATGGGCTCCAAACTATGGTACTCACATTTTGATCGATGGCTAAAGGCATCAGTTCCCATTCAAACTCGCGGTCTAATAGCGAATAATAAGCCTGGTTGGCCACATACCTGCTCCAGCCATAACGCTCAGATACCGATAACGATTTCATAAGGTGCCAGCCCGAAAAGTTTGAACAAGCTATATAACGCACCTTGCCGCTTGTTACCAGGTCGTCAAGCGCGCGCAGAGTTTCTTCAACCGGGGTTGTGGCGTCAAAGCTATGCATGTGGTAAATATCTATATGGTCGGTTTGTAAACGTTTCAGGCTATCTTCTGCCTGTTTTACCAAATGCAGGCGCGATGAACCATAATCGTTAGCACCATCACCCATAGGAAGCGTAGCCTTTGTGCTGATGAGCACTTCGTTACGCAAACCTTCCAATGCCTTGCCCAGTATTTCTTCAGCTATCCCCCTTGAGTATATATTCGCGGTATCAAAAAAGTTCACACCTGCATCAAGGCATATACTAATCAGCTTTTTGGCCTCATCAACCTGCGTATTGCCCCAGGCTTTGAAAAATTCGTTGCCACCGCCAAAAGTGGCAGTGCCGAAACTTAAAACGGGCACTCTTAAACCCGATGCTCCTAATTGTCTGTATTCCATAGTGTAGTTTATTTAAGCAGAAGGCTTAAAGCGAAAGGCTTTAAGCTTTTGCTATGTATACAAAGCTAAAATTTATGTTTGCGAAGAGCGGGTTTTATGCATCATCATTTTGTCATTTGTAATTTAGTCAGGTAGCCGCAACAAGGAAAAACGCCAGCCGTCTTAACTCTTGATTCTTGACTCCTGATTCTATCCCAATCCAATCAGGAACACTTCTAAATAGCAAATAGGCTATATAAAGGCTCTCCCATTAGTTAACTTTGCGCCAAAATTTTAACGTATGGCAACAACTAAACTTACTATTAATAACAACGGATCTGTAAAAATTGAGGGCGATTTTGAAATTGTAGATATGCAGGGCGAAAACTACGGTTTACAAGGCAGAACTGTGGTTTCTGTTTGCCGTTGTGGCCTGTCGGCAAATAAACCGTTTTGTGATGGTTCGCACAAAGGTCATTTTGAGCATAATGCAATCGCATTTGATCTGCCTCCTAAAAAAGTTTAATAACGGTTAATCACCATATTATAAAGGGCCTGCTGTTAAATACCGCAGGCCCTTACTTTTACAGCCATTTTACCACATTTTTTGTGGATTTTTGAACAAAGGATCATGCGGTATTTTTTTCATATAGGTTATCATGGCACAAAGTATAGCGGCTGGCAAAAACATGCCGGCGTTGTAAGTGTGCAGGCAATCTTTGAAGCCGCACTAAGCAGGCTTTTAAAAACCCAAATAGCCATTAACGGCTGTGGCCGTACTGATGCTCATGTGCATGCCAGCCAGTTTTTTTTTCATATTGACGTAGAGCAGGAATGGGATTTTGACTTGTTTTTCAGGCTGAATAAAATTTTGCCGGATGATATCGCGGTATTTGACATTATCCCGATGCAGGGCCTGCCCCACGCCCGGTTTGATGCTGTGCAACGCTCTTACGATTACTTCATTCATACCTATAAGGACCCGTTTTTAAGTGGCTTTAGCGCGTTATACCCCGAAAAAAATTTCAACATTGATGAAATGAAAAAGGCGACGGCCCTGTTGCCGCTATATAGTGATTACCGTGGCTTCTGCAAAATGCCCGATAGGATTGAACATACTATCTGCAATGTGAGTTCGGCCGGGTTGTACGTAGATAAAACCGGGGACCGGCTGCGTTTCAACATATCGGCAAACCGTTTTTTAAGCAGGATGATCAGGATCATCATTGGCCGCCTGCTGGAAATTGGCCGCGGGGAGATGAGCGTTGACGAATTTGAGGGTTACCTTATCAGCAGGCAAACGCCAAAGATCATTATTCCTGCCTATCCGCAGGGTTTATACCTGTCAAAAGTGACTTATCCTTACCTTGATATTCCGGCCCGGCCTACCTTTTCGGGCCTGCTGCAAAAGGATGATGATGCGGTTTGGCACTCCATATAATATTGAAGAAACACTCCCCTCTTGCCTCCTGATTTTAATATCTTGACTCCCGGTATGGATATGAGCGGTATTTTAGGTAATTTCGCACTCTCAAATATTATTTAATAAGGTTCTCAGATGGTGTGGTTTGAAAAATTGAAGCTGAAAAAGCAACTGGTTAAGTCGGTAAATGAAGCTGGTTTCACAAACCCGAAAGAACTGCAACTAAAAACCTTGTCGAGAATAGTTGGTGGCCAGGACATTATCGCCATAGGTTATGAAGGCAGCGGCAAAACTACAACCTATGTTTTAGGTGTGTTAAACCGCTTTAACTATGCACCCGAGGGCGTTCCGCATGTATTGATCCTGGTACCCGAAAAAGAAGATGTATTAAGCGTAATTGAACAATTTGACCTGCTTAATAAAAATAAATCTATTAAAATTGTTGGCCTGTATGTAGCGCCGGGCATAGAAACGCAAATGGACGCGCTGGCAGATGGCGCCGATATTGTTGTTGCCACTCCCGACAGGGCAAGAGCCATATACCTCAAACTTGCCCTTAACCTCAACAAGGTTGTTCTTTTTGTGGTTGACGATGCCGATGAGATGATTAAAAAAGGCATGCAATTACCTGTAATTGAACTGGCCAACAGCATTGGCAAAAGCCAGAAACTGGTATTTACCGAGGTAATGCACAGCAAACTGGAAAAAATGTTGGCGCCTTTTATGCATGAGCCCGCCATCATCGAAGTTGAAGCATTAGCAGAAAAACCATTAGAAACACATCCGCAGTTATTATATAATGTACCAAACTTTGGCACCAAATTAAACCTGCTTAATTTATTCATGTACGATGAGGAGTTATTTACCAAAACCATTGTGTTTGTAAATACCCGTGCCACAGCAGATAAAGTATATAAAAGCCTCCAAACCCGCCTGCGTAGTGCCGTTGCCTATTTAAACCCACAATTTTTTGATAGCCCCGGTTTTAAAAGCATTGAAGACTTTAAGGCCGACGAAAATTCAAGGGTACTGTTGGTAGCTAATGAAAATGAAGAAACCATTAACCTTATAGATATCCCCTTCCTGATCCATTTTGACCTGCCGGCAGAAAAAGAGATCTTTATTGAGCGCATAACTAACCATTTACCGGGTAGTGAAAACGAAACCATGGCACTAACCTTTGCTACCGATCTTGAGCTTAGCCAGGTTAAAAAGATTGAACAGGCCATTGGTAAAAAAATATCCATGGCAGAGCTGCCCGAAGAATTAATAATTGAAAAAGATATAAAAGTTAAAAAGGAAGAGAAGGCGCCTAAGTCAAATCCCGATACTCCCATAGCAGGCGCGGCCTTTCACGAAAAAAAAGCGGCTAACTCAAAAACTTACAACTTTAGTTCGGGCCAAAAGGCTAAAATGAACAACAAGCGCAAGCACTAATTTTTTTTGGTAAAGTAGTGTATATACATGTTTTCAACCTTTTTGCGGGCCCAGGGTGTTTTGCGCAAAAATTTAAGGCTTGATGATATGCTGGGATCATCCAGGAAGCAATTGATCCTTATCTGGTAACCCAATTCGGCCCAACCAAAACGGGCCACCAGGTCGTTCAGTATCGTTTCTAAAGTTTTTCCATGAAGCGGATTATTTACTTGTTGCGGCATATGCAAAGGTAAATAAATATGTTTTACATCTTTTCACCTTAAGTAGCCAAAGTGTTAAAAGAGCATGGGGCTTTTGAGTTCGTTTTCCCGGAAACATAGTGTAAATTACAAGGTATTTTATTAATTTAACCTGCGCTAAAGCATAACTAAATTTATCTATCCCCGTTTAAATATATTTGACCGGCAATACCAAATAATTACTTAATTTCTAACGTCAAAGTTGTATACACAATATACCCCATTTAATAAACATCCTGATATCAATGAGTGGCTATAAGTTTTACCTGGTTTTATTTTTTCAAGCTATATCATTATCAGCAATTGCCCAGGATCAGCCTATTCATTTTCAGCATATTGGCAGCAAGGAGAACCTTTCAGAACTTAATGTAAACTCCATGATCCAGGGTAGCCGCGGCTTTATATGGGTAGGTACGCGCGACGGCTTAAACCGCTACGATGGCACTAAGTTTAAGATTTTCAGAAACAATATCAATGATAATACCAGCATCAGCAATAATTCTGTAAACCACATTGTTGAGGATAAAAATGGCGATATCTGGATAGCCACCAGCGGCGGTATTAATAAATACGATCGCCAAAAGAACCGCTTTTACCGTTATCTGCACAACGACAAACTACTAAACAGCCTTACAAACAATTTTACTGTAAATGTTGCCCTGGATAAGGATGGCAATTTATGGATAGCTACTTTAAAGGATGGTGTTGATGAATATATCGTCAGCCAAAACAAATTTGTTCACTACAAGTACAACAAGGATGATCCACACAGCCTGAGCGATGATCACGCCAGGGTTATTTATGTAGATGGTAAAAAAAATATATGGATAGGCACAGTATCCGGCCTAAATCTTTTTAATCCTAAAACCAAAAGTTTTACCAGTTTTAAATATGATGAAAACGACGACAGAACCATATCTTCAGACAGAATAACCAGCATTTTTGAGGATAGCAGCCACCGGCTATGGGTTGGCACCGGGAACGGGTTAAACTTATATGATGCCAATACGCTAACTTTTAAACATTTTAAAAACATTGCTAATAACACCAATTCGCTACCCTATAACGGGATACAATGCATCAGCGAAGACAGCAACCATAATTTATGGATAGGTACTGAAAACGGCGGGCTTAGCATTTTTAATTTTACCGAAGGCAAATTCAGCAACCACACCCAGGACGATATAGATAATACCAGTATCCCCAGCAACTCTGTGGATGTGATATTGAAAGATAAGTTTGGCAATATGTGGCTAAGTACCTTTGCATCAGGTATCAGCTTTTATAAAAAGACAAATGAAAATTTTGCACAATTTAAACACAGCTCACGGACCAACAGCTTATCCAATAATTTTGTACTAAGTATTACCGAAGATAAAAATCATAATATTTGGGTTGGCACTGATGGCGGCGGACTAAACCTGTTTGATATAAAAACAGGAACTTTTAAAGTTTATCGTTTTGATGCCCGGGATAAAACGAGTATTGGGGGCAATAATAACCTGGCCTTAAAAGAAGATGACAAAAATAATTTATGGATAGGTACCTGGGGCGATGGTGTAAGCGTAATGAATCTGCAAACCCGTAAATTCAAAACATACAAACACAATAAAAACGACTCTACCAGCCTAGGTGGCGACAACGTATACGCTATAACAACCACCCTTGATCATAAAATATGGATTGGCACGCTTGGACAAGGGCTTGATTTATTTGATCCTAAAACAAACAGTTTTATTCATTACAGGCATAAGGCAGGCGACCCTCAAAGTCTCAGCAGCGATAATATTAATTCGCTTTTAGGCGACTCGAGAGGTAACCTTTGGGTTGGCACCAATGATGGCGGCTTAAACCTTTTTAATGCAACAAGCAATACATTTAAAACTTTTAAATATGATGCATCAAAAAACAGCTTGAGCAACAATTCTGCTCTTGATCTGTTCGAAGATCATTCGGGGAACATATGGATATGCACTTATAATGGTTTAAATCGTTTTGATCCTAAAACAAACAAATTTACCGTTTATAAAGCCAGGGATGGCTTGCCTAATGATTACGCTTATGCCATAAGGGAAGATAATAACAACAACCTTTGGATAAGCGGCAACAATGGTCTGTCGAGATTCAACCCGCGGACAAGAAGGTTCAGAAATTTTACTACTGATGATGGTTTGCAGGCCGATGAGTTTAAACCACACTCCGCTGTAAAAAGTCATGATGGCACATTATATTTTGGCGGGGTTAACGGGTTCAACATGTTCGATCCTGATAGGATAACCCAAACCGTTTATGATCCCCCGCTGCGGTTAACCGATTTCCAGATATTTAATAAAAGTGTTCCTGTAGCCCAAACCGATGATGATCCTTCACCATTAAAGAGGGATATTGCTGAAACAAAATCTATCACTTTAACCCATGAGCAATCGGTTATTTCTTTTGAGTTTGTATCACTGGATTTTGCCCAGGTTAATAAAAAAGAATATGCATACCAGTTAGAAAACTTTGATAACAACTGGAACTATGTGGGCACCAAAAATACTGCCACGTATACCAATTTACCGGCAGGCGACTATAAATTCAAGGTAAAAAGCCGTAACAGCGATGGCAAATGGTCAAAGCATCAACTTAGTTTAAATCTCACCGTTTTACCTCCTTTCTGGCTTACCTGGTGGTTTATTTCGACCACAGTATTGCTTGTTCTTACTTTAATTTATAGCCTATACCGGTGGAAAGTTAACAGTATAGAAAAACAAAAAAAATTATTGGAAAAACAAGTTTCTGAACGTACTGCCGAGGTTTTATACCAGTCGGAAGCATTAAAAAAACAGTCGGATGATCTGCAGGTTCTAAATTCCGAACTGCAGGCACAATCTGAGGAGTTACAGGCCCTGAACGAGGAGCTGCTATCACAATCAGAAGAGCTTGAACTCCACATGACCCAGGAAAAGGAGGCCCGCGAAGAGGCCGACAAAGCTAACCAGGCCAAAAGCGTATTTCTGGCCACCATGAGTCATGAGATACGTACGCCTATGAATGGCGTAATTGGCATGGCTTCACTTTTAAGTGAAACGGGGCTTAACCACGAACAACGCGAATACACAGATACGATTATATCATGCGGTGACAGTTTGGTTAACGTTATCAATGATATTCTTGATTTTTCGAAGATAGAATCGGGCAAGATGGATATGGAGAAAGAGGATTTCGACCTGCGCCATTGTATTGAAGATGTGCTCGACTTGTTTTCGCCTAAAGCATCGCAACAAGGCCTTGAGCTGGTTTACCAAATAGATCCTGCTCTGCCCAACCAGGTTATTGGTGACAGCCTTCGCCTTAAACAGGTGATTAGCAATTTAATTAGCAATGCCCTGAAGTTTACGCAACAGGGCGAAGTATTTATAAAGGTTTTCCTTTCAAAAACCCATAGTAACAGTGATATCGAGATAGGTTTTAGTGTGATGGATACCGGAATAGGCATCCATGAAAAAAAGGTATCAAGCTTGTTCAATGCATTTTGGCAGGCCGATTCATCTACCACGCGTAAATATGGCGGCACTGGCTTGGGTTTGGTTATCTGCCAGCGTTTGGTAAAACTAATGGGAGGTGATATTTGGGTAGAAAGTGTTTACGGTGAAGGATCGGTATTTGCGTTTACTATTAACGTGGCGGTAAGCCAAAAGCAATCTAAATATGTACCGCTGGTATTTGATACCGCCATATTGGAAGGCAAAAAGGTATTGATTGTTGACGATAACAAAACCAACCTTTTTATCCTTAAAACCCAGTTAGAGCAATGGGGGCTGATTACTATAACCGCCTCGTCGGCAGCCGATGGCCTTGTATTGCTGGCTAATGATAAAGATTACAATCTTATCATTACCGATATGGAAATGCCCGGGATGGATGGTGTTGTTTTTGCAACTGCTGTTAAAGCGCAATATGCGCAACTGCCCATTATTATGCTAAGCTCTGTTGGCGATGGTTCAAAAACAAAATATCCGGGGTTGTTCTCGGCAATATTAACCAAGCCGGTTAAACAAAATCAACTCGGTAAAAGCATACAGGCTGAGTTGAAAGGTGATAGAAATCCCCCTGAAACAGAAATTAAAGCTGTAAAACTGCTTGATGAAAAATTTGCAGGTGAGTTCCCGCTCAATATCCTGGTTGCTGAAGATAACCTGGTAAATCAAAAACTCATCAGCCGCATGCTAAACAAGCTGGGGTACGAATTTGCACTGGCCGAGACCGGGCTTGAAGTATTGCAAAAATTAGATGAACAGGATTTTAACGTAATATTAATGGACATCCAGATGCCCGAAATGGATGGCTTTGAAGCAACACGCTCTATCCGCGAGAGCAACCGTAAACTACAACCCTTCATTATAGCCATGACCGCGAACGCGGGCCCCGATGACCGTGACCAGTGCATTAGCGAAGGAATGGACGATTACATTGCCAAACCCATGAAACCGGAAGGTTTAATAGCGGTTTTAAAAGCGGCGTATAAGATGATGAGATTGGTGGGTATAAGTAAATAATATTCCTGCGAGGTTAGTGTACCGTAACTCGTGAGTATAATGCTGCAAGCTCGCGGCAAATGATAAAACCTGGCGGCAGTTGAAAATCACCGTACTTCCTACCCCATCAATTCCTTCATCAGTTTATCAAAGGCCTCTTTCATTTCGGCCAGGTCTTGCTCTAATTTAGCGACGCGGGCTTCAAGGACACCGGATGATCTGCCGCCTGTTTCTTCCATTTCATCATCGTCGCTTATTTCGGGTATACCGGCTAACAAATGCGCATAGCGCTGCTCTTTTTGTCCGGGACGTTTAGGGAGTTGTACGATATAGGGCATAGCCGGGTCTGCCAGTTTCTCCAGCATTTCCTGCACTTCCTCAATCGATTCAAACTCATATAACCTTCCCGAATTGGTATTCAATTCACCCGGTGTTTGCGGACCGCGCAGTATCAGCAGGCAAATTAAAGCCACCTCGGCCGGTATCACGGGGAAAACTATTGCAAAATTGTGTTTGTATTTAATATTACGGATAGATCCCCCGGTTGCGGTCGATATCAGTCCGCGCCTTTTTAGTGTGTTCAGCGCCTCGGTAACCGTACTCTCATCATAGTTTACAACCGGCTTGCGCGATGTTTTCTGGTTACAGGCAGCAGTTAAACCATTGAGGGTCATTGGGTAATAATCCGGTGTGGTTTTGCTTTTTTCCATCAGTGAGCCAAGCACACGCAGTTCGGCCGCGTCAAGTATGGGTAAAGTTTGTGGTGAATCCATGGCTAAATATAAGCAGCTTTTTATAACCGCAAAAAAATGTAGCTTATTTTTAAAAGTGTGGCCATACTACAGTTAATAATATAGTGCAAATCCGTTACTTTGTATAATGGGATTGAAGGGTAGCTTTCGGCCTTCAGCTTTTGGCTTAAAAACATGTCTTTATTTATAACATCATTAAATTCGGGGAGTAATGGCAATTGCTATTACGTAGGGAACGAGCGGGAGGCTATATTGGTTGATGCCGGCATATCATGCCGTGAAACTGAAAAACGCATGGCCAGGCTTGGCCTCTCCATGAGCAAAGTAAAAGCCATTTTTGTATCCCATGAACATTCTGATCATATTCGGGGCATACCTGTATTAGCCAAAAAGTTTAACCTGCCGGTGTATATTACACCTGGTACATTACTTCATTTGGGCAATAGCGTAAACCTGCAACTTGTTCATCACCTGCGCGAATTTGAAACGGTAACTATTGGTGAACTGGAAATAACATCTTTCCCCAAAGTACATGACGCTACCGAACCCCATAGTTTTATCATCAGCTGCCGCGATATTAAGGTGGGTGTATTTACCGACCTGGGTATTGTATGCGATCAGCTGATCCGCTATTTTAGCCAGTGCCATGCCGCATTTTTGGAGGCTAATTATGACGAGGATATGTTAGAGCATGGCGGATACCCTTATCACCTGAAAAGACGGATCCGCGGCGGTAAAGGCCACCTGAGCAATAAACAGGCACTGGCATTGTTCATGACCCACCGACCAGCCCACATGACGCACTTGCTGTTATCCCACCTATCTAAAAACAATAACGATCCTAAATTGGTAGAAGACCTGTTTACCAACTGCGCCGACGGGATCAAAATAGTAGTTGCGTCAAGGTATGAGGAAACGCCCGTTTATTACATTGGCCATGCCGGTAATACCTTAGAAATAGCCGGCCAATTGGATTTGGGCTTTAATTCGCTGTAAAAATTATTCTGTTGCCCTATCCTGCTTAAATATGGTGCTTAGCATTTCATATAGTTCGGGATGATTGTGCTTCAATTCATCTGGCCTTTGGAAAAAATATTCGGCTACTACGGCAAAAAACTCCGCTTCGTTGGTAATGGCGTAAGGATTAATATCCGATTCGCCCTCTTCTATTTTACGAATCTCCTGGTGAATCATTTTAAGCCAGGGCAATACATATTCATGCGCCAGCAGATATTCGGGTACGCCATTGGTTGCTCCGTCACTTTTATCCAGCAGGTGCACAAACTCATGAATGGCTGTATTCTCCTTCCCTGCCCACCTGGAAAAACCTTTGGTTAAAGCAGCCCGCGACAAAATCATCTGTCCATTCATATATCCTGTACCTACCATACCCAGTATACTGCGGTTTTCGCCTTCAAACTGAAACTCACTATCAAAGGTATCCGGGTATAATATCACGTTAGTTAAATTCCTGTACTCCCAATCCTTAAACCCAAAGATGGGGATCACCGCGCTTGAAGCTATCATCACCCTATCGGTATCATCAACTATAGTACCTACACCTTCAATAGTAATTCCGTTAAGAAATGTATTTATTTTCTGTTCAAATATTTGTTTGCCAGTTTCATCCAATTGTTGATAAAATTGAATGTGCTGCTCCAGGATTGATCTGTAACCTGCATTAAGCGAGACTGTTTTTGCCTTATTGCTCTTTAAAAAGAAATAAGCAACCAGGGCAAAAACAATAAAGCCGATTAAAATAAAAGTCATATGGTAAATATCAGTATTATGTAGAAGCTTAAAGCAGAATGCACAAAGCTTAAAGCTAATAGATTGATTTTCAATCTTATTTAATCAATTTATTTAAATTAATTAATAGACTCCGTATAAGTAAGCAACAGCATAACCAAAGCAGCTATCAAAGTATTTAAAAAATTAACTGCATTATTGCTCATATAATGTTTTCGCTCCAGCAATGCCCCCATTACCGAATCGCTTAAATTTCCTGTTGTTCCGGCAATAACAATCCAGATCAAGTTTAAACTCCATCCAAAGCCAATGGCGTAAATTACCGCTATCACACAACTTCCGGCTATGCCTATCAATGTTCCTTCTAAACTAACCACGCCGTCCAGTCCCCGTTCATCAGCCTTCAGGGTAATAATATTGTAGAAACGCTTACCATAAACCGTACCCAATTCTGATGACAGCGTATCGGCCGTTGCCGAGGCAAAGCTGGCTGTCATCATCAGCACCAGTAAATGAGTGAGCTGAGGATACAGCAGCACCAATAATCCAATTATACCCGCTACACCCGCATTGGCCAGCACCTGCCCGGTTGTTCTGCCGCTTTTACGTTCTTCGGCAATAATAAAAGCTTGTTTTTTATTTTGTTGCCACGATGTAGCCGCCGATCCTAAAATAAAAAAGGTGGTCATCATGGCAATACCGGTAAAACCTGCACCTGTAAAAACAAAATAAGCTACTAGTCCCCCGGTTAACGCGGCAATAAAAGTTAGCTTTTTTGCTGTAACACTGTAAGATATGCCTGCAACAATGATAAGGGCCAGTAAGGTATTACTTGTGAACATAATAACCAAAGGTATTTATTGTGCCGGTAATTAAGCGTTCAATTCATACTTTTGCCCCAGCATGAAAGATATTTTAGGTCAGGCCATACACAATCATTATCACAAAAATCCACCGCACAAATTATGGATCAATAACCAGTATGGCCCAAAGGAAGAAATGCCTATAGAAATTTACTTCCGTGATGAGGACGATATGCCCGATATTGAATGGCTTGCACTTAATGAGTGCCGGGGTGAAGTACTTGACATTGGCGCAGGTGCAGGCAGCCACGCCCTGTTGCTGCAGGAACGCGGCTTTGATGTAACCGCCCTGGAGATCTCGGCCCTTGCTGCAGCCGTGATGCAGGCCCGTGGCGTAAAAAAAGTGATCACTGCTGATATATTTGAATTTAAGGACCGCAAATACGATACCCTGCTATTACTGATGAACGGAATAGGCCTGACAGGAACATTAGCAAACCTCAAAGTATTTTTAGCACATGTAAAAAGCCTGCTTAATAAGGGCGGGCAGCTATTATTCGATTCATCGGATATTGCTTACCTGTACGAAGGGAACCTTCCCGATACCGGTAAATACTACGGCGAGCTCAGCTACCAGTACCAATACAGCCGTGCAAAAACCGACTGGTTCCCATGGCTTTATGTAGATGAAAAAACATTAGCCACTATAGCCGAAGAAGCCGGGTTTGAAATGGAAGTTTTGCTGGAAGACGAGTATCAGCAGTATTTGGTGAGACTAAGCCCCCTCTAAATCTCCCACTGAAGGGGGAGACTTTTAAAAATTACCAGGACTATTAACTGATTTTCTCATTATAATTTTCCATATACTCCCTTGGCGAATTACCAGTTACTGACCGGAACACCCGGTTAAAATTGGTGATGCTTTTAAATCCGCATTTATAAGCCACCGATGCTATACTATCTGATTTATTAGCTGTAAGCATTTTGCAGGCTTCATTAACGCGCACCTCGTTTAAAAAGGTTATAAAAGTATTACCGGTATGCTTTTTAAAATAGCGGCAAAAAGATTCGGATGTCATAAACGCCGCTTTGGCCACATTATCCAACGTAATTGCCTGCGTATAATTTTGTATTATGTAGTTGTAAATATTGCCTATCCGTATCCCCTCGCTATCGGTAATACCCGGCAAATTTCCATAGGATGAAAGTGGTTGCAATTGCTCGCTTATCCCGCTTAACTCTTTCATTAATTGAATAAACTGCACCAATTGGTCTCCGCCATTGGTATCTCTCAAACCGGTAAGCTTATCAATTATTTTTTCAATATCGGCATTGGGCACTTTAAAACCCTGTTGGTGCTGATTAAGAAAAAGCTTATAAGCACGCATTTCGGGCAGATCAAAAAGAGCAGCAAGTATTCCATCAGGATTAAAAAAAATACTTAACGCGCTTATAGCGCCTTCAGTTTCATTTTCAAAATACTCCGGATTACTTTTAAATAAATGCGGCAGGTTGGCCCCTAATAAAAACACATCGCCGGGCTCAAAAGGATGCATGTTATTACCGGCTATGAGTGTGCCTTCGCCCTGCTGAATCCAGGTTAACTGTGTTTCTTTGTGCCTGTGCAGGTAGGGATAAAAATAAGGCAGGCTAAACTGATCGGCAATTACACTTTTATCGTGAGCAACAGGAATAGTAAACTGTAAAACCTTCATCTGGAATCCGTTTCAAACACAAAAAACAGACAAATGTTACCATAAAAATTCAATTTAGTGAAATTAAGGGTTAATATTTGATTAAACCACCAAAGATCAAAAAAAATCCCCCGGCTCAAATTGAAACGGGGGATAAATATTTGTTGTTATGATTTTATTAAAAATGGAATGCCAGTTTGGTAAAAATCCTCATGCCATTAGAGCCCATTTGTACGGCATCAAAAGGACCGCCCGATTCACTATCACCCCATGATGATTGATGAGCGCCTTCTGTAACAGCTAAATCAGGGTGTACGTTAAATATGTTATCTACACCAACAGTCCATGATATTTGTTTAGATATTTTATAAGATACATATAAATCGGTAGTAGCTTTTCCGTGGAAAACAAAGTTTTCAGGAACAACGCCATTGCCGTTATTCAAATCAACATAAGGGTCCCATCCGTTACCCGAAGCAGAAATGTTAGCGCCGCCCGGTCCGTCGGGATTTGCGCCTGGTACACTACTATAACCAAAGCCCTGCGTAGTCAGTTTGCCGTAATAAGTAATATGACTACCTGCCGCAAATTTGCCATATCCATATTCAAGCCCTAAAGAAAACTTTTCGCGGGGTGCAGAGGCCTTTAAAAAGGCAGCTTCCCTTGTACTAAAGTATGCCTGCTGGTGTGCATAAGTATCATTCAGCGCGGCCGGAATATTAACTTTATCAATTGTTATCCCTTGTATGTTACCGGCAAATAAAGCTGTGAATTTATTTTTACCCCACGATTTGCGATAATCTAACACAATGTCAATACCTCTGTTAGTTGTATTGACAGCATTGGTAAAAAAGTTGGCATTTGTTACATTATTAGCTATAAGGTAGTCTTTTAGCGCGGCTACCGAGGTATCAAAAGCACCTGTAATTACTATCCTGTTTTTAATTTTAATTAGATAACCATCCACGGTAACGTTCAACTCATGCGTTGGTTTCCATGTAAAGCCTAAGCTGGTATTGGTTGATGTTTCCTGTGTAAGTTTTGGAATCCCTACCTGGCGGGCGGCATCGGCATAATTTGGAATCAATTTAGCGTAAACCAGTTCACCTGCAATAATGTTAGTATTGGTATTGCTAAAATTCATTTGTTGCAGTGAAGGCGCCCTAAAGCCTGTACTAAATGAGGCCCTTAAATTAAAGTTGTCGCTTACTTTATAGCGGGATGCTAATTTAAATGTGCTTACTCCACCAAAATCCGAGTAATGTTCAAAACGGGCTGCACCATCAACCAGCCATGCTTTGGTTACATCTAAAGTACCTTCTATGTAAGCAGCTTCATTAGTTCTGTTGGCTGTAGTTGCGTCAGTTGGCTGGTAGCCAGGATATCCTTCGGACCCGGAAGCCTTAGGCACGCCGTTTAACAGCGCCCCGCCATTTCTATATGAGTCGGGCTCGCCGGCATATAATTTATAGCGTTCATACCTTAATTCTCCACCAAAAGATAGTGTAAATCCTTGAGCTACCTGGTCAAAATGCTTGGTTACATCTACATTGGCTGTGTTTTGTAAAAAGTTGAATCCCCCGTCGTTAAACCGGGTTTTGGTATATTGCTCGGGTAAAGGGAGGGAGGCATTAAAGGTTTGGTTACCCCAATAATGAAAATCATTATATCCTGTATTATTACTCAAATCCCAGTCCCAGCCATCTCCTATAGTACCTTTAAAACCCAACGCGCCCGACATATCTTTTATATAAACATCTTCCTGTGGATTGTAATATACATTGGCGGTATCTAAAGCCCCCGGTGTAGGGTCAAAAACACGCATAATGCCCGGTACAAATATTAACTTACCATTTTCATCAGTAGGGAATTTTATATGATTACTTCCACTGCTCCACCTGCGTGTCCAGGCATATACATTTGAATGTTTATAGTTATAGCCACCAAAAGAATAAAAAGTGGTTTGAGTACCTGCAATAGGAATTTCCATATTATACATTCCACCACCGGATTTAACAGAACCATCGCCAAATGCTCTTCTCCAGGCATTAACACCTAAGGCATTTGGATTTGTATCCCAGTTGGTTTCGGGTACAGCCCTGAAAGTTTTACCCTGATCCATGAAATTACCGCCAAAATTAATAAAGCCGCCGTTTTTACCAATCGCCAGCCCATAGTCCATCCCTAACGTAAAAGTTTTACCATCAACTTGGGAGCCTGTATAATATTGGGTTGGATCAACATTGTTCAGTGTATTGTATTTGTGATCATAATAACCACTGCCACCAATATTTATATTCAGTCGATTTACATCTTTTTTCAAAACGATATTAATAACCCCCGCGATGGCATCAGAACCATATTGCGCCGAAGCGCCGTCGCGCAGGATCTCTACCCTGTCAATAGCCGCTTCAGGTATCGCATTTAAGTCGGTACCACTGTTGCCGCGGCCACGGGTGCCTACCTGGTTCACAAATGCCGATAGGTGACGGCGTTTACCATTGATCAACACCAATGTTTGGTCGAAGCCCAGGCCACGCAAACTGGCAAAATCGATAGCATCAGAACCGTCGCCGCCACTTTGCTTATTGTAATTAAATGAAGGCACAGCCTGGTTCAGCTGGTTCATCAAATCGGGTTTTGCTGTAGTTTCGCCAATCTGGCTCGTCCGGAGCACATCTACTGGTACCGGCGAATCCATTTTAGTGCGACCACCGCCACGGCTTCCTACTACTACTACTTCTTTTAAAGCCTCCGAAGAAGTAAGCAGCTCTACATCCAGCACCTTGGTTTCACCCGTGGCAAGCTGTACGGTTACTATTTTCTTTTCAAAACCTATTGCCGAAAAACTTACCTGGTGTGAGCCAGCTTTTAAGGTTAAAGTATACTTACCATCAATGTCGGTTGTGGTGCCTGCACCTGCCGGTAATACTTTTATAGTCCCGGCACTTATGGTTTTACCGGCACTGGATACGGTCCCCGTAAGCTTTTGCGCAAAAAGCGGGGAGCAAAGCAATAAGAGCGCTCCAAAAAGAAAAAAATGTAGCTTTAAATTCATTGTTCGTTTGATTGATTAACTAATTATGTTGATTGACCCACAAATTAGATTAATTTTTCATAAAAACATCAGCACTTTATCAAAAACATTAAAATTTACTCAAAAACTACATCAATATTTTAACAAAAATTAAAAAAACATCAATAAAATAAAATAAATTAAACAAAATATAGACTGTTTTTCCATCATAAGTAAATTATACAATAGCTATCGATCTAATTTTTTTTCAATATAAATAAATTCTACAATATAAATAATCAAATGTCATGAATTTTAGTATAATAGATTAAAAAACACGACTAAAAATTAACTTTTATTTATTCTTAATTATTCTAAGTGTAAAATAAACACTAAATTCATTTACAAGCTCTTTTAAATTCGATACAGTCATTTCAGCACACCGGCACAATTGTACACGTATGGTTACTGCACCAATACAATGGAAGTGCATTGCCTTTTAGTTTTGTTAATGAGGATACCCTGCTGAATTTATTCACTCACAGGGCATCTGATTGCTATTCTTATAATTATTCAAACACCGTCACTAAAGAATTTTCAGTCTATAAGCAGTAGTCGTTTCAAAACCAGAAGTTTAACACGAAATTTAAAAAGAAAGGCAATCTTTTTAATTATCATAGTTTTACTCGCAAATAGTCGATATATTTATTAGGTTAAAAAAATCGAATTCCCAAAGCCCCTAAAACTCAAAACATCACGATGAACCAACTCCCCAAACGTCTTTTATCCATTGATGTGCTCCGTGCCATCACTATGCTACTTATGATATTTGTTAATGATGCCAGCGGCGTAAAGCACATCCCCGAATGGATAGATCACGCCGATGGGAAGGCAGACGCAATGGGTTTTGCAGATACCATTTTCCCGGCGTTTTTGTTCATTGTAGGGCTTTCGTTGCCTTTTGCCATCAAAAACAGGATGAACAAGGGCGATTCATTTTCATCAATATTAATGTATATCCTTACCCGCAGCGCTGCATTGATTATTATGGGCTTTTTTCATGTAAACCTGGAAAACTATAGCCTTACGGGGGGTATTATTCCGCAAGCCTTGTGGGCCATATTAATAACTATTGGTTTCTTCCTCATCTGGCTGGATTATCCCGAAACCATGGCCAAAACAAAGCGATACACCCTAATAGGCACAGGAATTTTACTGCTCATTGTTATGGCTGTTATTTATAAGGGAGGCGAGGATGGTGTAATTCAAGGTATGCGCCCTTACTGGTGGGGCATATTGGGTATCATAGGCTGGGCTTACCTGGTATGTGCGCTGGTATACCTTTTGGCCAAAGGAAAAATAAATATCCTGGTAATTGCCCTGCTTGCTTTTGTAGCTATAAATATTGCCAGGCATACCGGTGTTTTCAAGTTTAAAATTCCGGTGCTGGGCGATGCCTCAGCAGCATGTTTGGTAATGGGTGGCGTTATGATCACGGAGATCTATGCGCTGCTCGTGTCAAAAAGCAAAACACAATTATTGTGGGTAATATTTGGCGCAACAGGCTTATTACTAATTGTACTGGCTTTTTTGATCCGTCCGTATGCCGACGGCATTTCAAAAATTCGCTCTACCCCGGCCTGGATCTTTATCTGCAGCGGGATTACCATATTGGTTTTCGAGCTGATGATATTCCTGGTGGATGTTAAGGGTAAAAAGAATTGGTTTAAACTGATCTGGCCTGCCGGAACCAGTACGCTTACCTGCTACCTGCTGCCCTACTTTCAAGTGTTTATATTGAAGCTTTTCCACTTAAAGTACCCCTATATATTTAATAATGGAATCATCGGGCTGGCGCGATCCATGGCTACCGGGTTTATATTGATAGCCCTGGTTGGTTTAATGGAGAAGAAACGTATCCGTTTAAAAATCTGAAGCCTTAAGTCTTGAGTCGGAAGCCTTAAGTCAAGAGTCACAAATTGGAATTCAAACTTGGTACTTAAGACTATTGACTTAAGACTTACTACTTAACACCAGCAGCCCATAAAATAGCATTTGTAACCAACTTTACCCAGGCCGGGTTATCCAACAGGTTTGGTGAATGGCCCATAAAAATATAAACGTTGCGGGCTTTAACATGCTCATTGATCCATACCACAGGGTGATCACCCATTTTTATATCGCCCTGTGGTTCATAGGTTGATTCATCAACGCTTGCCAGTACATGAACATTGGGTCGCGGGCTTTTATCATAAGTATACCACTCCTCCTTTTCAATCGGGAAGGACGCGGGCATACCCTTCATAACCGGATGCTGCTTATCCTCCACATTTACTTGTCCTTTAGCAAACGTTCCTATATAATTTTTCCAGCTGATGCCACCCATAAAATTCGAATACCATTGCCATTCGTGAAATCCGTCAAACTCGCCAAGTAAGGTGGCATGATGAAAACCGACCCATCCACCCTTACCCCCGGCAATATATTTTTGAAAAGCGGCCATGGCGGTATCGGACCAGCCATAGGGTACATAATCCAGTTGCAAAAACAATTGGTAATGGCTTAAAAATTCATCGTCAATTTTATCTGGGCTTTGGATATAGTCGATAGTAAACCCCTTTTCGGCAGCCAGTTTATCCAGCCATACTTTAGCACGTTTTGAAAACGCTATATGGTGGCCTCCGTTCTCATATAAAGCCAGCACCTTAAAATGTTTTGACTGAGCTTTTAAACTAACCGGGGCAAAAAGAACGAGTATAATAAGAAATAGTAATTTTTTCATGGGGGTGTTTGTCATTAAATTCAGGATACTCCACCGATGGAACCAAAATCTATTTGTCCCATCAAATTAATCTACTCATGTAAAGCAACAGCAAGCAGGTACCAGGCAGTGTGTGGCAGCCACTGCTCGGCCCAGCGCCAATCGTAATCGTTGTGGATCTGGGCGTATGAAAGGTTAAAATCGATATCGTTTTCATCATTCAGCCCCGATGTTATGCCGTTTACAATACCACCGGGCGCATTGGTATATTCAAATGTACCAAAGAAGCCATATGCCGGGTTATTATGCCCCGTGCCTTGCAGCATACTGGCGTCAAAGGGATTAAGTCCAAGCACCCAATTCAACTGATCAATGGCGAAAGTTTCCAGTTGATCATGGAATGGCTTATCATCGGTAAACAAACCGGCAGCCAGCCTGGCCGCGGCAGCCATTGATGATAGCCGTGCGTTTTCGCCCTGCCACCATGGCGAGGCATCGCTTCCATGCGGGAAGAAGAATGATGTGCGCCTTTTGCCCAAAGTATCCTGCACCAGTTGGCGGCTGTAACCAAAGGGGTTATTCACTTCGTGCGTCACCTTTAACTCAAACTCAAAGGAGCTTTTGACGGCTTTTGTAATAGTCGCCTGCATCCCTGCATCAGCATAGGGGTAATAATAGATGAGGCTGGCCACAGGCAAACCCGCATCTGATGGATGGAAGAAAGGCCTGTCGGTATTATCGGCGCGCCAATAGTTTTTATAATCTTTCCATGTTGATAGGCGGCTTAATAAGCTATTGGCACGTTTGGTTGCGGCAGCTAAATACTCAGGTTTCTTGCTCGCTTTGTATAATTCGGTGGCTGCACTTAAGGCGCAATAATCATCAAGTATATTTTCTTTACCATCAAAAGTCATGAGTTTATTATTCTTTTCCAGGAATTTAAAAGCGTTTTCGGCTGCCCGCAGGTATTGGGCATTGCTAAAATCGCCACTTGCTTTTGCCGTTGATGCCATAGCAAGGGCGGCAATGGCAATACCGCCGCCAGAGCGATAACTGGCCTGGTAGCGGTGCCAATCGACGTTTTGGGAGCTATTATTGAAGGGTTGATCTTTGGTTTGTTTAATGCGATAGGATGCATCTTCGGCACGAATCACCCTATCCTTAGCCAGCTTACCCGGCCCAGGCGCAGATACCGACCTGTAGAACGAACCATCCTTAGCCTGGATCCTTACCAGGTAGTCGGCGCCATAAATGGCCTCATCCAAAACCCGGCGGTTAATCTGGCGAAAATCGGTCACCGTTTTTTTATTAAGTAACTCATAGGTTTTAAATAAACTATAAACCACTAAAGAGATTTGCTGCGGATTAAAATACAGCGAGAACGACAAATGCGAAAGGTGTTTACCATAATCGCCTGTAGCATCGTACCAGCCTCCATGGGCATCAATGGTATCAGCGGTTTTCCCGGCTAACGGCAGGTGGTGATCGGCCTTGTCAATCTCCCCCGCACTGCGCTGCCCTTTAAAGTAATACACCACATCGCTCATGGTAGCCTGCTCCAAAATATTTTTACCAATTTTAAACGGATACGAGCTTACCTTTTTACCTGCAACGTCAATCTCTATCCTATAATTACCATCCGTATTAAAACCGCTGAAATCAATGGTATAAAATTCCCGGCCTTTCCAGCCATTCACTTTACCACTGTAATCAGGTTTGCCACTGAATACGGTTTTATCAGCTTCATCCAATAATTTAAATGAGCCGATGGCGTATTGCTTATCGGTTACCACAATAGCTTTTTTTGCCTGGGTATCTTCGTAACCAACCTGGTTGGTTACTACTTTTATATTTTGCGCGAAGGCAATGCCGGGCAGGGCTATCGCGACGAGGAAAGACGATACTGTTTTATTGATCATGGATTAGTGTATTCTTAATGTCATATGCGTTGTGTAGGCCATCCTCCCACCAGGAAGAAAATCGCACCGGCCTTATTTTGCTTTTTCTTCCATCACTTTACCTCCACCGAATATAATAAATTATGCCCTCTTATATATTGCATTCTTATCCAAACAAAAATCATAACAAGCATTTTACATTACTGATCCTTACAGCCATACATCACCATTTCTCATATTAACATTACCCCATTAAAATGTCAAAAGGCTTTGTTAAAAAATTCGATATCTTTAAACAATCAATCATTTACCTCATGAAAAAAGGACTGCTGTTATTGGGTTTTACACTTTTATTCGCTTTTGATTCTTTTAGCCAGGATCAGAAAGCTATGCTTTATAGCAAGGATCCAAAACTTGCCAAAAACAAAAAACTGGTTTATGATTTTTGGCGTGAAGTGTTAGAAGGCGGGCACCTTGAGCTGGCTCCCCAATATTTACTCCCAACTTATATTCAGCATAACCCAAACGTTCCAACCGGCAGGCAGGGCTTTATTGATTTTTTTTCGAAGTTTGCCAAACAACAACCTATCAGTGCAACCATTAAAGCAAACCTGATCTCGATAGTTGCCGAAGGTGATTGGGTAGTATTAAGTTTTAAAGATGAACACCCCGATCCAAAAGCACCCGGCAAAAAATACACAACCGCCTGGTTCGATATGCTGCGTGTAGAGAATGACAAAATAGCCGAGCATTGGGATAATGCGCTTAAAGAATAATCTTTATTTCTTAAGAGCGCTAATCTCCCCGTTCCGTTCCATGTATATTTTATCAATCTTCTCCAAGTCTTCCGTTGAGGCAGATTTGCGGACACCCTGCATTATATCTTCCTGACATACCAGGCCTCTTTCAAGATTCTTTTTAATGAACCTGCCATCTTTAAATATCTCTATCTTGTCGCCCTCAATAAATTTTCCAAAAGCTTTATAATGCACCACAAGCCAGCCAAATATCCTGTGCATAATAACAATCGTAAAACAACAGATAATAACCGGCAAAAAATCCGAAGCGCCAACAACAGCACGGCTAAGTATTGCACCCAGCGAAATAGTAATAATATTATCAAGCGGCGTGCGGATGCCAAAGGAGCGTCTGCCCGATAGCCTGATAAGCACCAGCGCTATCACAAAAACAACAATTCCACGGCTACTCATTTGTATTACATTGAGATCTTTGCCTTCGCCAAAAATTTCCTTCACCAGTTCCATGTTGCTGCTATTAATATTTTGCTAATATTAGCTTAACAACCAGAAACTATTACTGTTTACTTCAAAACAATTACCCCCATTCATCTATACAAAACCACGGTTCACCGATAAACCATTGGCCGTAGCCCAATCATTTACCACTTTTGAATCAATGATCCGGGGATAGGGACATACCCGGGTTATTGTGTTTTGTTTTTTTTCATAAAGTTGATAGCGTTCCGTACAGGTACGGAACGCTTATTGATGAACCTGGACAAATCAAAAGCTTCCATCAAATGAAAGAGGCTTTGCTTAAAAGTTTAACTAATTTAAGATGATCTTTTGTTGGCAGCTAATGGCTGCTATATTTAATAAATTTTTTTTAGATGATTCTTTCCAAAAAAGCCACCAATATATTTATTCACGCTGCTGGCTGGCTGGTATTTTTTGGCTTCCCGTTGTTATTCATGAACCGTACGCAGCAAAGCAGCAGCAGCACATACAACGTTATTTTGTCGCCCTATTACTGGCTATTTTGTCTTACTTATATTTTCATGTTTTATTTTAATGCCTGGTACCTGGTGCCACGCTTTGTGTTTCATAAAAAATATATAGCGTATGGGCTTATTATATTGTTACTATCGGGCTGTGTGTACTTCTTACAGCCCTTTGATAACCTGCTTTTACACAATCTGCTTAAAGAAAAACAAAATACCGTGGCCACTATCGGTCCGCAATTGATGCCCGGGGCCGATAGTGGCGCTGCAGATCCAAAAAATCTGCCTTTCGGACCGCTGCCGCATGAAGATCTGCGAATGCAGGACCCAAGCCTTAAGAAACCATCAAACCAAATCATTTTCATCCACCAGTCGGGGAATATTGATATGGTAGGCCTGTTTATTTTCATCATCGTTATTGGCCTGGGCATTGCCATGAGCACCGTACAAAAATGGCAGCTTGCCGAGCAAATGGTGATAAGGGCCGAGGCAGAAAAGGTTCATGCCGAGCTATCATTCCTTAAAGCGCAGATCAATCCGCATTTCCTGTTCAATACGTTGAATAATATATACGCGCTATCGGTTACAGATAGTGAACATACCTCGGAAAGCATTATGAAATTATCCAACATTATGCGATACGTTACCGATGAGGTGACCGAGGATTTTGTGTTGCTGCAAAGCGAGATAGATTGTATCAATGATTATATCGACCTGCAAAAACTGCGATTGGGTAAAAAAACAACGCTTAATTTTAGTTTCTCCGGCGATATCGACCAACAAAAGGTCCCTCCGCTGGTATTGATGACCTTTATTGAAAATGTATTTAAATACGGGGTGAGTAAACATGAACCGTCGGTGATCAGTATCAATCTGAAAGTAGCTCCCGGTAAGATCCTCTTCACTTGTGAGAACGCTATATTCGACAACCGCCCCACATCCAGCCGCAAAGGTATAGGCATTACCAATACCCGGCAGCGGCTTCAACATATTTACCCCGGCAGGCACAGGCTGAACATCAGTTCGGACGGCGGCCTGTTTAGGGTGGAATTAGAAATTGACAGTTAATTGAACACCATTATGCAGTTAAAATGTGTAGCCATTGACGATGAACCACTTGCGTTGGAAATTCTCAAAAAATATGTATCCAACTATCCGTCTTTGAAGATGGTAAATACTTTTGAAGACGCCATATCCGGCGCCGAATATTTAAAAAGCAATAAGGTAGATGTGCTTTTTGTAGACATTAATATGCCCGATATTACCGGGGTAGACCTGGTGCGTTCCCTACAGGAAAAGCCAATGATAATATTTACCACAGCCTATAAAAAATTTGCCTTTGAAGGCTTTGAGCTCGAGGCTTTGGATTACCTGTTAAAACCCATCAATAGCAACCGTTTTGGTGCAGCAGTGCATAAAGCTATTGACTATTATCAGTTTAAACATACCGACCATACCGGGGAGGATGAACATATCTACGTGCATTCGGAATACAGGGTGATCAAGATCGGCATCAGGGATATTGAGTACATTGAAAGCATGCAGGACTATATCAAAATTCATGTACTAAGCGCCGAAAAGCCGGTGCTTACCCTGATGTCGTTAAAAAGCATTATCGAAAAAATACCTGCTACCCAGTTCATCCGTATCCACAGGAGTTTTGTAGTTGCCAGGGCGCAGATCAGGTCGATATACAACCGCAAAGTTAAACTGCGTAATATCGAATTACCGGTTGGTACAAACTACGCTGATTTTATTAAAGACTGGCCGAAATAACGCTGCATCGGCCCGTTCATCGGCACATTCATGGTATTTAACGACACATTGTTTTATGCTGAAGGGAATAAGCTCAATTTTATATTATAAATATTGAATTACCCCCTTAGCATATGAAAACTACCGGCACCAAAAAAAAGATCCTGATACTGGACAAAAATAGCAGGATGTTATCAGTAATTGACGACATTATGTACTATGGCGATTTTGACGTTCATTTAACCTATGATCCCGATGCCATATATGATAAGGCAAAAGTGATTAATCCCGACCTGATTATACTGGAATATTTATTACTGGATACAGATTGTGCTTTGGTATGCCAGGATTTTAAAGATGATGAACAATTGAAGGGTGTACCTATCATTGTTGTTACCGCCTTTAAAACCAAAAAAGCACAGCAGGAATCATATAAGTGCGATGCCCTTTTTATAAAACCATTGGATATGGAATTGCTGGCATCAAGGATGCAATATTTAATGGCATCATAAATAAGGCTTTACAATGAAACACCGTATACGGCATTGATTTTGTAAAACTCGCTTAAACAAGTTAAGTTTAACTTTTATTATTTACAGCCCTGCCAATTATAAATGAAGATAAAGAGTAACATAGCCACCAGCGAAAACGGGTTTATTTTTAATCCGTCCACAGGCGATTCCTTTTCGGGTAATGCCATGGCTGCGCGTTTTTTAATAGCGATGAAAAGCGGCAAAACCGGGTACGAGATCAAAAAAGATATACTTGATAAATACGATGTAAGCGCAGCTGAGCTGGAACGCGACTGGGAAGATTGGATGATACAGTTGAAAGAAGCTAATTTGCTTGAAACTGAAGGATAATGGCAGATAAGTACGCTAATTTATGTATTGCCGTTACCGGGATAAATGCCAATGATAATCCGGGCCCGGGGATGGCTGTTATCCGTTCATTAAAAGCAGCTTTTGGAGCAGGCTTAAGGATCATAGGTTTATCATATGAACCGTTGGAACCAGGTATTTATTTACATGAACATGTAAATAAAACCTACCAGGTACCATACCCAACCGAAGGAACAAGCGCTTTATTTGAGCGGCTCGCCTATATCCATCAGCAGGAAAAGCTGGATGTGGTTATTCCGAACTTTGATTCGGAGCTGTTTAATTTTATAAAGATCGCTCCACAATTGCGGCAGATTGGCATTGCGGGTTTTCTGCCAACGCACCAGCAGCTTGCTTTACGGGATAAGGTACATTTAAAGGATTTTGGATTGAAGCATGGGTTTTACGTACCGGCCGACCATAAACTGTATACCGCCGACGATATAAAAAATGCTGCCGATGAGTTTAACTTCCCGATGGTGATAAAAGGGAAATTTTATGAGGCCTATGTAGTTTACACCATGGACCAGGCCGTTAAAGCATTTCACCAGTTGAACGCGGCCTGGGGAGTACCGGTGATAGCACAGCAGCATATAAAAGGTACCGAGATAAACATAGCCGCTGTTGGCGATGGCAAAGGCAGTACGCTAAGTATAGTAGCCATGYGGAAGCTATACATAACCGATAAAGGAAAAGCCTGGGCGGGAGTTACCATTAAGGACGATAAGTTTATTGAACTGGCCAATAATTTTGCCCGTGCAACCAACTGGAGAGGCGGCTTTGAAATGGAGATCATGAGCAACGAAGAAGGGCATTTATATGTTTTGGAGATCAACCCACGGTTCCCGGCATGGATTTATTTAACAGCCGCGGCCGGGCAAAACCAACCTGCTGCATTGGTAAAAATTGCTTTGGGCGATGATGTTAAGGCCTTTGATGATTACCAGGCAGGTAAATTATTTGTACGGTACTCATGGGACCATATAACCGACATTACCGATTTTCAACAATTCTCGGTATTTGGCGAACTATAATTTGATTATAATGAAAAAGCTGGAATACGAAAAACCATATATTAAAAAGCTGCACGCGGGTGTTATGAACAAGTTTGGCACCCGTACCGGTGTGCAGCCTGTTAAAAGCATCGATGGTGTTTCGGTTAAAAGCCTGATCGAGAACTACGGCTCTCCCGTTTTTGTACTATCAGAAAAGCAGATCCGTAAAAATTACCGTTCGGCATACAGGGCTTTCAGCACACGCTACCCAAAAGTACAGTTTGCATGGAGTTATAAAACCAATTACCTTAATGCCGTTTGCCAGGTATTTCACCAGGAAGGCAGCTGGGCCGAGGTGGTATCCGGTTTTGAGTACAGCAAAGCATTGAGCAATGGCGTATCGGGCAATAAGATCATTTTTAACGGTCCGGGTAAATCAAACGATGATTTGAAAATGGCTATCGAAAATGATTCGCTTATCCACATTGATCATTTTGAAGAACTGGGCAAACTGCTTGCATTAAGTAATGGATTGGCCAATAAACCACGTGTGGCTATCCGCGTTAATATGGATACCGGCGTATACCCGCTGTGGGACCGTTTTGGTTTTAATTACGAAAACGAAGAGGCCTGGATGGCCCTATCAAAAATTGTGGATTCGGGCAAGCTGCAATTGGTTGGTTTGCATTGCCACATAGGTACCTATATGCTTGCTACGGATGCTTACGGCATAGCAGCTACCAAACTGTGTAACCTGGCCCTGCGCAGCCAAACCCAGTTGAACCACAAAATTGAATACATTGATATGGGCGGCGGCTTCCCGTCAACCAATACCTTAAAAGGCGCTTACCTGCCGGGGAATGATACCGTACCATCGGTAGATGATTTCGCGGAGGTTATCACCTCTACCCTGCTCGGCTTCGGCTTTGCCAATGAAGACCTGCCCCTGCTTATTTTAGAAAGCGGACGGGTATTGATTGATGATGCCGGGTACCTTTTAGGTACCGTTATTGCCAATAAGCGGTTAAGCACCGGCAAAAGGGCTACCATTATGGATTTTGGGGTAAACATTTTGTTCACCTCGTTTTGGTACGAGCACCAGATAAGTCCCGCGCAGGATTTTATGCCGCATAGCGAAAACATGGTAATATACGGTCCGCTTTGTATGAATATTGACGTGATCAGGGAGAGCATCAACCTGCCGCTGCTTACCGCCGGCGACCAGGTGGTGGTACATAAAGTAGGCGCTTATAACATGACACAGTGGATGCAGTTTATCACCCTGCGGCCCGCCGTTGTGCTGATAGATGAGCAGCAACGTACACACCTCATCCGCACCAGCGAAACGCTTAATTATATCGCAGAACCGGAGCTTGTTCCGGCCCATTTAAAAGCCAGTAAGTGAAGCAAATTTCATCATTTATAAAATCGGTCGTCAATTCCTACTCGGTACTGTTTTTTTCGCAGAACCAGGTATTGGGGATCATTTTATTGCTGGTTTCTTTTTTTAATCCTGTTTCGGGTTTTGCAGGGCTTGCGTGCGTAATTATATCGCTGCTGGTTTGCCGCCTGTTTAAATTTCACAATGCCGATCTGCAAATGGGTATTTACAGTTTTAACAGTTTATTGTTGGGGATAGCATTCGGCGCATTTTACCAGGTTAACCTCATGTTTGTGATATGGTTGTTTGCTGCCTGTATTTTGGTGATCGCAGCAACTATTATTATTTCGCAACGCTTCGCAAAATCAGGATTGCCAATGCTCTCGCTGCCATTTATCCTGGTATTTTGGATGATACTGCTGGCATCAAACAGTATTTTCAGTATGGGTTTACTGCAAAAAAATAGTTACCTATTAGCAGAGATCTACGCAGGTCCGGTTACACTGGCCGGTATTGATGGCTACTTTGCCGGTATACTGCCACAATTTGTAAGCTTATTCTTCCGCTCGCTAAGCGCCATTTTATTTCAGCATAATATTGTTTCGGGCATGCTCATTAGTATTGGTATGCTCATCCATTCGCGTATTGCTTTTAGTTTGCTCATCATGAGCTTTATAACTGCCTGCGGATTTAATGGCATTATGCATACCTATCCAGAAGGTATCAGCTATTATCATTTGGGTGCAAATTTCATGATGACATCTGTAGCTATTGGCAGTTTTTTCACAATACCTTCCATGCGCTCCTATTTGCTGGCCATATTGTGTATACCGCCGGGTTTTATCATTATAAACGCACTCACGGGCTTTATGTCGGTTCATGCGCTGCCGGTTTTTTCGTTGCCATTTTGCATCGTCAATATCAGCCTGCTATATTTTTTAATCCTGCGCAAATCACCAGGAAAATTACAATTAGCCACTGTACAGCATTACTCGCCCGAAAGAAACCTGTACCAGTTTTTAAACCAGCAGCACAGGCTTAAAGATTTGAAATACTTTAAGCTAAACCTGCCTTTTATGGGCTACTGGACAGTTTCACAAGGCTACAATGGTGCTATTACACACAAAGGCGACTGGGCCAAGGCCCTGGATTTTGTGATCTGCGACGATGAACAAAACACCTATCAATATCCGGGCACGCTACCCGAACATTTTTATTGCTACAATAAACCCGTATTAGCCTGCGGCGATGGCATTGTTGAACTGGTGGTTAACCATATTGATGATAATGCCATAGGCGAGCAAAACCTGAAAGAGAACTGGGGCAATACCGTGGTGATCAAACATACTGCCGGCCTGTATTCTAAAGTATCGCATCTTAAAAAAAAATCTATCAAAGTAAAACCCGGCGATGTAATAAACCAGGGTGATATGCTGGGTTTTTGTGGCAATTCCGGTCGTTCGCCCGAGCCGCATTTACATTTCCAGGTACAGGCTACGCCCTATATCGGGTCGAAAACATGGAGTTATCCTTTTGCTTATTATTTTAACCGCAGAGACGGTAAAAACAGCCTGGAAAGCCATAGTGTTCCTGCTGAAGGTGAGTTAATTGGCAACCTTGAAGTTAACATGCCGGTAAAAAAAGCCTTCGACCTGCAGCCAGGTTACACAGCAAAACTTACCCGCGAAAATGGAGCAACTGAAGAATGGGAAGTTTTTAAAGATGAGTTAAACCAATCCTGCATATACAGCAAAAACACAGGTGCTGCGGCGTATTTCATCAACAACGGCACCATGTTTTACTTCACCAGCTTCTATGGCGATAAACAATCGTTGTTGTATTATTTTTACCTGGCCGCGTACAAGGTGATTTTTAATAATACCGAAGCGATACTGGTTAACGATGAGTTCCCTTTGCACCTAACCAAAAACAAAGCTTTGCTTTGCTTACAGGATTTTATAGCCCCTTTTTACCGGTTCATAAACATAAGTTACCAAAGCAGCAGCGTGGATAAAAAGACAGGTTTAAGCATTGGATCCAAACAATACAGTCAAGTTGCAGGCAAAAAAATACAGATGATGGAAGCCACGGTTGATATAGATCATGGCAGCTTACTGGCTTTCTGCATAAATTTAAATGGCGAACATATTAAAGCACAATGGAGTACAGAAAACTGACAGTATTGCTTGCTTTGATATTTGCCACTCTTGCCGCCCATGCACAAGAGAATAAATTTGCGCTGGCCGATAGTACAGCCGAACAATTATATAGTGCCGGCGACTGGAAGCAGCTGATTATTTTTGGTAACAAATCAATTGCCAATGGCCTTGACTTCCCCGGTCTGCATTTTAAAATTGGATACGCCTATATGATAACCGGTAACTATAAAGCTGCCATCGGCCAGTTTAACCAGGTATTAAGTGCAGATTCCTTTAACTCGACGGCACGCCTATACGCCTACTATTGTAACACATATCTTAATAATAACCCCGCAGCATCCTACCATGCCGCATACCTTGACAGGGAAACCTTGCATTCTATAAAAATATCTCCCTTCGGATTAGTAGGTGCCGATCTTGAAAGCGGTATAAAACTCCCTAATAACAACGAGCGCGACAATGGCTTTTTTGAACGTATAGGTATTAGTAACCGTTTGGGCTGGCGCCTGCAACTGGAACAATCGGCAATTTCATTTAACCAAAATATATTCCGTTCATCGTATAATGATAAAAACCTATCCGGAAAAACTGATAAACAACTGGAATATTTTGTAAAGGCCCAATTCGTGTTCAATAACTACCTTAGTGCAATTGGCTCATACCATTACTTGCACACTACTTACAGGGGTAATACTAACAATAGCAATTTGGGCTTGTTGGGTATAAAGTATACCGGGCAATATATTAATTTGCAGGGAGATATTAATTTCGGAAACCTGATCAATAAAACTTTAAAACAATATAATACCAAACTGGATTTTTATCCGTTAGGTAACCTTAATTTATATACCATTAGCCGGGCATCTGTTTTAAACTTAAGCGGCATAAACAATTTTATTTACAGCCAGGCCATTGGGTTTAAGGTATTGAATAAAACCTGGGTAGAAACAATGGCTGCCCTTGGTAACCAGGATGATTACCTGGATGCAGATGGACTTTACGTTTATAATTCCATCGACCCCACAAAATTTAAATGCGGAGAAACCGTTTTTTACCAGTTGAGCGCTCACGCCTTATTGGATTTAAATTATAATTATGAAAATAAAACAGACATATACCGTTCTGTAAATTACAATCAAAATTCTGTTACGTTAGGTATAATATGGAAATTTTAAAGAAAACGTTTATAGCAGCATTTTTTATTTTATTGGTGATAAGGCTGCAGGCACAAACCAATGCCGTGTTGCAAAAAGCCTTTCGCACCAGTTATGCCGATGAACAGAACAAAAATTATATAGCTGCCATTAACGATATTTATCCGTACCTTAGTGATAACAGTTATGAGGTAAATATCCGTTTAGGCTGGCTCCATTACCTAAATAAAAACTACACCGCATCACAGTCTTATTACCAAAAAGCCATCAGTATAAAACCTGGCGCTATTGAGGCAAAATTTGGATTCGTGAAGCCCTTGTCGTTTTTGCAAAGCTGGGATAAAGTACTTGAACAGTATTTAGCTATCCTGAAGATTGACCCTCAAAATACGCAGGCCAATTACTGGGCTGGTATAATTTATTATAACCGAAAGCAATATGATGCCGCCATCAGGTGTTTTAAGGTAGTAGTAACCCTTTACCCTTTTGATTACGATGGCAACCATATGTTGGCCTGGAGTAACCTGATGGCAGGTAAAAAGCCAGATGCCAGGTCGCTTTTTGAAAGGGCATTGGTAATTAAGCCGGCAGATGCTTCAAGTACCGATGGGTTAAACAGGTGCAATTAATCGGGTCATTAAACCCGTTTATCGATTCCTGGCTTGGTTACCTGGTAATGTTATACCTTTGTGGTTTAAAGTATCATAGTGTATGGTCATTTAAATTAACATCCCAATACAACACTCATAATAACCGTATAAACTATATACATGAAAATAAAACATTTATATTTTAAACCACAGCTCATTGGTTTCCTGCTTTTCATTGTAGTTTTTAGCTCCTGCAAAAAAGATAAAACCACACCCAAAGTAGTAAATGCAACTCCGGTAACATTGGGTTTGTATCAATACGCATTAGGGGTAAATAAAAGAGTGCTTATTCCGGTTACACAGGTTGGTACGCAAACTGTAAATTACGGAAGCATATTTGATACCGGATCGCCGGGAATGACCATAGACGCCACAGGCTTACTTCCGGCAGCAATGATCACTTCAGCCGGAATTACGGTCACTGGCGATTCTACCGTTGTAAACGGCATCACTGTAACCTCAAAAACAGCTGTTATAAGTTTTGGCGATGCCACAGGCACCACTAAAGAATACGGCAACCTGGCCTATGCTAACGTTAAAGTAGGCAACTCATCAGGCAGCATATCATTAAAAAGGGTACCGTTTTTTTTGTATTATAAAATAATTGATGGAAATGGCAACCAGCTAAGCGCCCACGCTGCCGATGTTTTTGGCGTAGGGCCTGGTTTGAGCAATAGCAGGAGCGAAATTTCAAGCCCGTTAAGGTTTTTTGATTATGGTACTGGCCTTACCAGCGGCTTTAAGCTGGCAACTTTAAATACAAGTTTTGCAAGTACACCCACCTACGTTTCCKGCTTGCTTACCGTTGGCCTCACTACTTCAGACCTTTCCTCGTCAGGCTTCATTATGCACCCGCTTACTTATTTTGCCAATGGCGGTTATTCGGCTAATATACCAGGAACAATAACTTACAGCGGGAAAACCATTTCGGCACAGTTCCTGTTTGATACCGGAACACCATCTGTAACCACTATTGAAGATAAGCTTGCCACAAGCGCCACCGGCCCACTTCCTGCAAATTCAGTAGTAACCATAACTACCAATAAGGGATTTACTTACACTTACACCACAACAAGTACAGGAAACCTTACCGAGGTACAAAACCCTAATAATACCGCCGATTACCGTACAATTTTAAGTATCGACTTTTTTATCAAAAATGAATACCTTACAGATTACGGCAATCACCAGATAGGGCTGAAGAATGATTAGGTAAATTTCATTCGTCGATTTATAGCCACTATTCATCGATACATTACCGGGAGCAACGGTATTCCCGGATTAATTTTGAGTAACAAAACCTGCTGCCTGCTCTGGCAGGAACTTTTTAACTAACCAAAATTAATTCGGAATGAAAAACAAACTTACCAACCCAGGATTGTTGATGCTGGCGGCTTTAATAGGCCTGGCATCATGCAAAAAGGAAAACGCCTCTAAATCGGCTTCCGCTACAAGTACAACTTCTTCTACCATTACATCTACCGGGGCCATCGCCATTAGTTTGGCATCTGGTTCAACAGATACGGTGTACATGGTTAGCTGCTACGGCAAGCACAGCAAAAAAGACTCTATTGCTTTTAATGCACTACCAACAGCAATTGGCACTTACTTAACCGCAAACTACAGCGGCTATACTTTTAAAAAGGCTTATTCAATTACCGATAGCGCCAAAACTGTGGTTAATTATATTGTTGTGATTAAATACAACAGCGCGCTGATTGGTTTAAAGTTTACCACAGATGGAACATTCGTAAGTATATTGGAGCAAAGGGATGGTCCTGACTTGAAGGGACAGGGATGGCATCGCGGCGGCCCGTTTGATAACAGGGATGGTAAACACCGCGATACGATAGCTATATCTGCCCTGCCTGCTGCTGTAACCAGCTATTTTAAAATTACCTATCCAACAGATACGCTACTACATGCTTCAATCATGCCGGATAGCGCCTATGTGCTCATCAGTAAAAACAATGGCTTATACGCTACGGTAATTAAAGCAGCCGGCACCTTTGTAAAACGCGTACAGATTAACCTGCATCCGGGTAAACCTGTTGCGGTAACTGCTGCCAACCTACCGGCCACTATAACCACCTATTTAACCACTACCTATCCTGGTTATGTATTTGAAAAGGCATATTCGTTTAGTGTAAGCGGTACTTTAAAAGGGTATGCCGTATTAATTACATCCAACAGCACTAAATATATAGTGACGTTTGATGGCGGCGGCGCATTTTTAAAAGCGTTTGCAGTACATTAAGAGTCTTCCTGTAGTATAAATAAGCATTTAGCCCGGTTCTCTTTAGGTAGAGGCCGGGTTTTTTATTAGAAAAAAAGCGCTATTGATTAATCAGCGTTATTTTTTAGCATGATAAAGCTGATTCATAAAAATGGTAATCCCGTACTTAGCGCTCTTCCATTTATCATCCAGGTCTTTAGGCACAGCTCCCGGGCTTTGCGCAAAATTGCCTGCTATAATATCCAAATCACCATCGCCGTCAATATCGGCCTTTTCAAGGGTTAAAGTTTTAAGTGGCACCTCGCTTTTAAGGATGTAAGATTTAAAGGCAAACTTATCCTGGTTTGTATTTTCCAGGTATACAAAGGATTCGTCTATCAGCTTGCCAAAATCGGGAAAGAAAGCGCTGCAGGCCAGGTCTATATCACCATCCTTATCAAAATCTTCGGCCAAAACATGGGTTACGCCATATATTGGGTAAAAAAACTGTTCTTTAAAAACGTTGTTGCCCTGGTTAATATTAATCCTGATACCATGATAGGCTTTCAGTATCTGGGAATAATCGGCATTGTCACCATGCACGGTTATAATATCGGTAAGCCCATCATGATTATAATCCACCAATACCATATCTGTAGTACCATAATTTGGCGGAAAACGCAGCACTCTTTCTTCTTTAAATTTCAGATCATCTTTCTGGTAAAAAACATAAACACTCTCATCCCCCTGCGAAAACATGGCTACAATATCCTTTTTACCATCGCCATCCATATCCGTCACGTAACATTTAATGGCCCCTGCAACCGACCGTAAAACAGTTTCCTTATATCTCCCGGCTTTGTTTTTTTTAAACAACGATAAGCTCCCGGTTTTATTCCCAAAATTACACACAATGATTTCGGGGATGCCATCATTATTAAGGTCGGTTATAATGGAATTAACCGGCCTGTGCAGCGAGTTTAACACTGCCGAGGCTGTACTGTCATTATAGTTTACGTACGACCCCAGGCTCAGCTCGGTTGGGTATAGTTTACCTATCTCGGTAAAATAAGTACTTCCCTTATAAAAGTTAAAATCAACTACGGGGCTTTGCGTTTTTATAGTTTTGATAACACCCGTATTATATTTCCAGGTGAAAACCCTATTAAGGTAATTCCCTATCCATAAAGTGTTGTTTTCCGGGTTATATTTTATCCCGGTTATTAAAGATGGCAGCTGATTATCAATTGGAATATCCTGCCTGGTGAACTGTTTAAGCGGACTGTTTCGGCTTAACCTGCTTTCGTCTGCAATAAGTGTATCGGGGGCCAGGCTTATAACATATGCTACCAGTTTGTCCCACTCATCCTTATTTAGAACCGGGGCATCGGGTATGATGTCATTTTTTTTAACGATGATCCTCTCCTCATCAGATAATCCGCGCAACGGATCATAATTGGGATAAATGATCCCCATGCGTGCAGCCATCACGGGCAGCACATGCAAGCGCCAAACCTCTTTGGTTAAACTGGCCGGATTGGGCAGCATATGGCATTTGGCACAAAAGTCGGTGAATAAGACTTTACCCTCATCATCAACCTTTGCCGGCTTTGGCCCCGCAGTTACCGGGCCCTGAGTTAATGAACTCAGACCGATCATCAACGTTAAGGCAAAAAGTCCTGTTAAGATGACCGGTCTGATATTCATAGTTTTTGTTATTGATCAATACTTATCATTTGGGGAGTACCTGCGTCGTTCCAACCATTAATGCTCACAAGCAATTTTTTATTAGTTGTAGCCGCATTGTAATCAATAATTACCTTTTTTTCTTCTCCCGGTAACACAGTAATATAGTTATCGCTGTAAAATGAAGGCAATACCCGTGTTTTACTATCCGCATCCACTAACGAAACTCTATTAAAAAAACCAAGTACGCTATTTTGTTTATTAACTAACGTAACTTCTACGTTACCTGGTTTTATGTACTTTGCTTTAACAGATAATTCCTGGCTCTTCATTCTTTGAAGACCCGAAAATGCACCCTTACTGTCGGGAATCCAGTAGGTATTATCGGTGATAACTTTTTTATTTTCATCCAATAATTGTAATGACAGAAAAACACCTTCTTTGGCGGCAAGCTTATCAACAGATGCTTTAACAGATAAGTATTTTTTAACTGTATTGGCATTTATATCGGCAAAAACCTGGGTGATTAAATTTTCTTTTCCTTCCATATCATAGGTTTTTATTACCATCATCATACTGCGCCTGGCTTTGAGGGTATTATTAGCAACCATAACCATACCATTTACAGGGTTATACATAATATGGAAGGGCGCGCTGCCATTGTGTAAACCATAAAGGCAGGCATTAGGGTCAAGGTAATAATCATACATTTGCCCGCGCATGGCAGTCCATGGGTTTTGAGTTTTCCAGATGATAAAGCCGGTGTACCAATCCCACATATGCGAGGTAAAGCCTTCGGCAAGCCCGCGGTATTGGTCATAGTTTACCAGTTGCGCTTTCATTGCAAAATCGGCAGCGTTTTTGGCTTTGCCATATTTGTTGATACTGGTATCATAACCAATGTATTTATGGTAATCCCAAACGCTATCTACTGTATTTTTGTGTGTATCCTCGTCATAAACCGGCGGCACCATGTTAACAGTAGGGATAAATCTTTTCAATGATTCATAGTCGCCCACACCTACCGAACCTACCTCGGAGTTAAAAGGATAGGTTTTAAATTCCCAAAATACCGATAAAGGCTGAATACCATACGGCCCGTCGCCATTACCCCCCAGTATATTATGCGACATGCTATCAGAGTTTGAATAATCAACAAACCAGCGGGTATTATCAAGCTTGGGTAAAATGGTATCGCGTAAAGCTGTAAGGATATCCTCGGGCGGAGTGATCTCATTACCACCACACCAGATGGCCAGCGAAGGATAGTTGCGTACCATCTTTATCTGGTCGATTGCCGAACGCAGGAACAGGCCATGATCATCCGGGTATTTGCGGCGGGTCCATTGGTCGTCAAGCTTCATAGGGTCTTGCCAGCGGCCATTGCAATCGCCCGATCCCCACAGATCCTGGAAAACCAGCATACCGTATTTATCACAGGCTTCGTAAAATTCGGGCCGCTCAATCATAGCGCCTCCCCAAACCCTGATCAGGTTTAGGTTCATATCCCGGTGGAAACGAACTTCAGCATCATAACGCATATCCGACAGGCGCAGCATGGCATCGGATATAACCCAGTTGCCTCCTTTTATAAATATCTTTTGACCGTTAACCGCAATCTGCCGGCTTCCGGTGTGCTCGTTATACTCACTGGTTAATTGCCTTACCCCTATTTTAAGCAATTGCTGATCAGACACTGCTTTGCCGTTAACGGTAAACTTCAACTTAAAATCATACAAATGCTGCGGCCCATAACCGTTTGGCCACCAAAGTTTAGGATTTGGCAAACTATAATCGCTGAAGTTTACATCCGCGGTTGAGTTTGGTTTCAGGCTGATGCTTTTTGAAATGGTTTTACCATCCAGCTCAAAACTTAAGGTGCCGCTAACCGGTTTCGGTGTTGGGTTACTTAGTTCGGCAGATACTTTGATAGTAGCAGGCTGCTGCGGACCCTCAGGCAACCTTACTCCCGGCACAAGGGTAACAATATGCTCATCGTTAATACGTACAGCGCCTGTTTTTTGAATAGTTACCTTATCCCATATCCCGGTATTCCTGTCCCTCATCGGTTGAATCCAGTCCCAGCCTGCGGTATATTGCAAACCAACGTTCCGGGCAATGGTACCATCACCACCCTGGCCGCCATTTGGGTTACCAGGCACATCTGGCGGATGCACCAGTACGGCTAAACGATTGTTGCCATTTTTTGCCAAAAAGGATGTGATGTTATAGTTAAACCTTAAAAACATTCCCTTTTGAATGGTTTTGTTTAGCTTATGACCATTCAAATAAATATCACAACTATAATTTACCCCTCTAAAATTCAGGTAAACCTGGCCTCCGTTTTGTGCCGGTGCTTCTTTAAAATCTTTTGCAAACCAATAAGTATAATAATCTGCCCCTGTTTTGTAAATATCAGGTATGTGCTCGTTATTCATCCCCCAAAACGGATCGGGCACTTTGTGATTGTTTAGCAACGTAGTTAAAACAGTGCCCGGTACGGTAGCAGGCATCCAACTGCCGGTGTTGAACGCTGTTGTTGATAGTACCGGTCCATTATCCTTCACACTGCTTATAGGCGCGCACACCCAGCCGGAGTTTAGTTCATAGCTGCTTTTTGCATATATATTAGTTATGGTAAAAGATAAGGCCAGCGTGAAAAATAATTTACTGAGCCGGAATGATAGTGGTTGCGACATTTTATTTGATTATAGATCGTGTTATATAGGTATGGTATAAAAAGTATTAAGCTGATTAATATTGAATTTTAAATACGGCCGCCTGGGCCAAACCGTTTTGCGTTTGCAAAGATGCAGGTACATTTATTTTAATTACACCTTCACCCGCGGTCCATTTTAGTTTTTTGCCGATACCCAGCAAACTTATTTTTTTAACCGTACCGGCATCCTTTAAATGTAATAACATAGTTGAAGGCAAAACAACGGCGTCTTTATCCTTTTCGGCCAAAACAAATGCATATACACTTTTGCCTGCTTTGGTGTAATATATATTTCCTTCTGAGTAGGGCGCTATTGCGTTAGAGTTATAAATACCTTCACCATTTATTTTAATCCAGTCGCCAATCTGCTTCAGGCGGCTATAGGCAACAGGGTCCCAATCACCATCAGGGCCGGGGCCTATATTCATTAACAGGTTTCCCCCTCGGGATACTATTTTCACCAATAAGGTTATTATTTCGCTGGCCGATTTATAATGATCGCCAGGCACATAGCTCCAGGAGTTACCCATAGTGATGCAACTTTCCCAGGGATGATCTAAAGGAGCATCGGGCACCTGCTGCTCGGGCGTGGTATAATTTTCATATTGCCCGGCTACGGTACGGTCAACCACTATTAAACCCGGCTGTTTTACTCTTGCCGCCGCAGCTATCTTGGCCATGTCAATATCCTGGTCGTACGGAATGGTACGCTGCCAGTCAACAGCTGCATCTATTGTGTTTTTGGGTCTAACCCAGCCGCCGTCCAGCCATAAAATATCAACCTTACCATAGCCGGTCATTAATTCCTGTATTTGATTAAAGGTAAAATCCTTGAATTTCTGCCAGCGCTCGGGATATTTTGCCGGATCATAGTTTACATTCCTGTCCTTAGGCGGAAAGTACGGCCACCAATAATTTTCGGTATGCCAGTCGGGTTTTGAAAAATAAGCTCCAATCATAAAGTTTTCTTTGCTAAAGGCATTAAATACCTCTTTGGCAACGTTGCTCCTGGGGTTGGCAGAAAAAGGCGTTTTTGAGCTGGTAATTTTATAATCGGTTTGTTTGGTATCAAACATGCAAAATCCGTCATGATGTTTGGTTGTAAAAACAACATACTTCATTCCGGCATATTTAGCAGCAGCTACCCATTTTTCGGGATCAAACTTTGTAGGGTTAAAAGTTGTTTGCAGGTTTTCATATGCTTTTTTATAGCCGTTGTAATCGCCGCCATATGGACCACGGCGTTGTGTCCATCCCTCATCCTCCGGGCAAATGCTCCAGCTTTCTACAACACCCCACTGACTGTACGTACCCCAATGCATAAATAATCCAAATTTAAGGCCCTGCCACTTATGCAGATTTTTTTGCACCAGTGAATCATCAGGTACCACATAATCTTTTGACATATTATGTTGCTGCGCACTAAGGTTACCAAAAGGCAACAGGCATGTAAACAAAATCAGTAGTTTTTTCATTTATATTTATTTTTTTTGTTTCTTTATATCAACGCCAATTAGGGAACCTTAAATATTAATCTTTTTTGATAAGATCCACCAATTAATGGATAAAATTTGGATATTTTTTATCCATTTCATTGCTTATTAGTTATAAAAAAGACACTTAGTGTATACCTTTAAGCAACATTAATATTATGGCAAATATCAAAAAAGTAACATTACTTTATTTACTTTATTATTTTTATACCAAATTGAGTTTTAAAATGTCAGTTTTACATTTTAAAACAGGTCAAACAGGCCTTAGTGTGCCCTATTGACAACTTTTTCATCCAATTTGCCTACACACTAAGTAAATAAAATGGCAGAAGCACGAAATTTCTGTAATTTTTCTGTTGAAATTAAAATAAATGCTTGTTTTTGTTATCAAATTGTTACATTGCATCGTGGTAATTGATTTGAGCACTCTTAAATGACTGAACTATTGAAAATCTCTAAAACTGACACTTCGGGTTTGTGGAAACAAGTTTGTTTTGATGATGATATCAAGGCATTTGAATTAATGTTTCATGCGCTGAATACCCGGCTTATTAAGTTTTGTGTATTTTACATTCGTCAAAAAGAAGCTGCCGAAGAGATAGTATCGGACGTATTTATAAAATGTTGGGAATCGCGTAAAAACCTAACCGAAATAGCCAATCCCGAAACATATTTATTTGTAGCAGTTAAAAACCAATCTTTCAACTATTTAAAAAAATTCTCCAATATCCATCTTGTTCAAATCGAAGCTTCAGACGAAATTAAGTTTGTAAACACCTTTGATCCCGAAAAAGAGCTTGAACGCAAAGAACTCCATTTTTTATTAGATAATGCAATCGCATCCTTACCTCAGCAGGCTTGTATAATTTTTAAACTTATTAAGGAGGACGGCATGAGGTACAAAGAAGTTGCGGAAATTTTAAATATATCACCGCGTACTGTACAAACCCAGCTTTTCAGGGCTATAAAAAAACTGAGTGTTATACTTTCTACGCATCAATTGTCTGCAAAATCGGCCGAAAAGGCTTCTTCTGATCACCACACCATAGGACTTTCGTTGTTATAGCAATTCTTTTTAAATTTTTTTTTAAAGCTTGTAGGCAATTTTAAAAAAAACGTTGTCCTATCTAAAAAAAGCCCACTTGCACAATTAAATGGTTAACGAAAGATTTATTGAACTGCTTTCAAAAAAACTCTCCGGCGAGATTAATGCAGGGGAATTAGAAGAATTCAGTTTCCTGGTTGCGAACGATGATACTTGCAGACAGCAAAATAATTTCTTTAAAACTTATTTGGTTAAAAACGAGGAGCACTATTCAAATACCGACCTAATGTTTCAACGGATCAGGAACAAAATTGAAGTTCCGCAAAAAGATGCCGAAGAAACCGAAGCAGGTATAATTGCAGGAGATTGCAAAAGCAGGCAGCTATTTATACGCAGCATCGCAGCCATTTTTATAGCCGGTATTTGCATGTTTGCTGTTTACAATTTTTGGGGCTATAGTTTAAACAACATTAAAATTGCTGATTTACAGCAAAAAAAAACGCCAAGCCGCGTAAAATCAAAGATTTATTTAAGTGATGGTTCAATTGTTACATTAAACTCAGAAACTACATTGAAATATCCTCCCTCATTTAAAGGCCCAACCCGCGAGGTTTACCTGAATGGTGAAGCTTTTTTTGACGTGGCAAAAGATCACCAGCATCCGTTTATTGTACATGCTGGTAAAATGAGCATAAAGGTTTTAGGTACGGCTTTCAATGTGAAATCATATAAAAACGATATAACAAGCGAAACTACACTTATAAGGGGCGCAATTGAAGTAACCCTGGCCGACAGGCCTGCCGACAGGATAATTTTAAAACCGAACGAGAAGCTTATTTTAAAAAGCACCACTTTTAAAAGGCATACTATAAACAGGAATTTAGTAGCACAAACCCCCGATAGTGCCAAAACAAGCTACGCCTTAACCAATCTTACTTATTTGCGATCAAACGATACCACTGTAGTTGAAACCTCGTGGGTAAATAACAGGCTTGTTTTTAAAGACGAAGACTTTAATGAATTAGCCAACAAGATGGAACGCTGGTACGGGATAAAAATGAAATTTAAAAATTCAGTTGCAAAAGATTATCATTTTACCGGAGTTTTTGAAAAAGAAACCATTACACAAGCATTAAGCGCGTTGCAACTTATTGAACATTTTTCCTATAAATACAAAAATGAAACCGTATATATTTATTAACCAAACTAATGAATTAAATGAGCCTATGAAATAAAGGAACCTTTACATACCCAAAAAAAAACGGGAATCACCAATGGTAATCCCCGTTAAGATGAAGATCTGTTAGTTATTCATGCAATGTTCTCTCGAACAGAACATTGCCATTTAATCAAGTCACCTTTAATTAAGTAAAAGTATGAAATATTTTAAACACCCAAAGGGTGTAAGAGATAACTATTGGCTATTTAAGTCCATATTAATAATGAAATTGACATTTATTTTAACAGTGTTCTTTAGCCTGCAATCGATGGCCAAAGTATACTCACAACAAAAAGTCACGTTTAATGTAAAGTCGGTTGCTTTTGGCAAGGTTATCTCTGCTATTCAAAAGCAAACCAACTATCACTTTGTATTCAGCGAACGTAAAATACCTTCAGGTAAAAAAATAACTCTGAACGTTGAAAACGAAGAAGTTACTTCCGTGCTTAACAAACTATTAGCCAATTCAGATTTCACCTACACCGAACTGGAAAATAACCTGATCGTTATTTCTCAAAAAAATGAGATTGTAAGCGCAGCGGTTATTCATGGTAAAGTAGTTGATGAAAACGGTACGCCAGCACCTGGTGTTTCGGTTAGGGTTAAAGGGACTACAACAGGTTCTATTACCGATGCTAATGGTAATTTCTCGGTAAATGCCCCCGATAATGCAATACTTATCTTCTCGTTTTTAGGTTACGAAACCCAGGAAGTAGCAGTAGCAGGTAAAACAGAACTTTCTGTTAAGTTAACTGTATCTGCCAAAAGCCTTAATGAAGTAGTGGTAACTGCATTGGGTATCAAAAAAGACTCCAAAAAATTAGGTTACGCTGTTACAACGGTGTCTGGTAATACAATGGATAAAGCTAAAGAAACAAACGTTGCTTATTCATTAGAAGGGCGCGTTGCTGGTTTAAGTATCAGTGGCACCAACGGTGGTCCCGGTTCTTCGGCACGTATCTTATTACGCGGGGTAACCAGCGGCAGCGCAGGTTCACCATTATTTGTTATCAACGGTGTACCAATGGATAACACCCAAAGGGGCCAGTCAGGCGAATGGGGTGGTGCGGATTATGGCGATGGTATCTCCAACATCAACCCAGACGATATTGAAAGCATGACCGTATTAAAAGGCCAATCAGCATCGGCTCTTTACGGTACACGTGCAGCCAACGGTGTTATTTTAATTACTACCAAATCGGGTAAAAAAAATTCCGGCTTTGGAGTTGAATATAACTCAAATTACCAGGCTGACAAAATTATGGATAATACTGATTTCCAAACCCAATATGGCCAGGGTTCGGGAGGTGCTAAACCTACCACTGCCATTGAAGCCAAAAACAACACAAGGTTTGCGTGGGGAGGAAAATTAGATGGATCACAAGCTATTCAATTTGATGGCAAACAATACGCTTATTCAAAAACAAGCGATAATTACACCAAATTTTACAGAACCGGCGGTAGTTTTACCAACACAGTTGCATTAACTGGTGGTAATGAAACCGGTGCTTTCCGTTTGTCATTATCTGATCTGAATAACCATGCTATCACTCCAAACAGTGGGCTTAACCGGAAAACCTTCAACTTTAATGGTTCACAAACTGTAATTAAAAACCTGGATATAAACCTGGTTGCTAACTACGTTTTAGATGATTCAAAAAACCGTTCAGGTTTAAGTGATGGCCCTGGTAACCCCAACAACGTTCAGTTTTTGGCGCCAAACGTATCACAAAGCATTTTGGCTCCGGGAACTAATGCAAGTGGTGCTGAGTTATTATGGACTGATGACGAATATGTTACCAACCCTTACTTTGCAGCTTACAAGTTTGTTACCAATACCCAAAGGGAGCGTTTAATATCTTCAATCTCTGCCAGATACGCCCTTACACCGTGGGCTTATGTTCAGGGCCGGATTGGTTATGATAAAATTCATGACACGCGCTTAAGTATTACTCCAACAGGTACTGCCTATTTAAGTGGTTCAAATGGTTCGATGCAAACTCAAACTACGCAGACTACTGAATTTAACAGTGATGTTTTAATAGGTGCAAAACACGACATTATCAAAGATTTGTTGAACCTTGATGTATCTGCTGGTGGAAACATCCGTAAAGCCAATGGCTCAGGAACTTATGTAAATGCCAATAACCTGATTATTCCATATTTCTATGACCTTTCAAACGGCAAAACAAGGGATAGTGGTAACCAGGGAGTAACCAACCAGCAGGTTAACTCTTTATACTATACTGCTGATTTTGGCATCAAAAACTACCTTGTATTAAGTACTACAGGCCGCTACGATGCTTATAGCAGTATATCAAGTGCAGCAGGCAGGGGTATATTTACACCGTCAGTATCTGCAAGTTTTATCTTCTCAGATTTGGCGCATATTGAAGGATTAGACTTTGGTAAATTGCGTGTATCTTATGCTAAAACAAGCGGTAGCCCTTCTCCATATGCTAACCAGGTTTATTATAACGTAGCCAATTCAATCAACGGCACAAATGCCGGTAGTTTTGACACCCAGCTGCCAAATTTATTTTTAAAGCCATATACCTTGGGCGAGTTTGAAGTTGGTACCGAATTAAAATTCTTTAATGATCGTTTAGGCTTAGACGTTGCTTACTTTGCTAAAAAGACTAAAAACGAGATCCTTAATAGTACCATTGATATTTCAAGTGGCTATACAAACGCTTACGTTGCAACCGCATCTAACCAAAACCGCGGTGTTGAAGTTGAGATACATGGTACGCCGGTTAAAAACAGCAGCTTTAGCTGGTCTCCGTCATTCAACTTTACTTACGTAAAAAATAAAGTTCTATCTACAAATGAAACCGGTGCCAACATCGGCTTAGGTACCTATCGCCCACTGAATGCATCAACTGCTTTTGTGGTAGGTATGGATGGCCCGCAAATTATAGCCTATGACTATCTGCGTAATGCTTCCGGTCAAATTATTTATAAAGACGGTGTTCCGCAACAAGGTGCTTACAAACCATTCGGTAGCGTAGTACCTAAAGTTTATGGTGGTTTAAATAACGATTTCAACTACAAAAACTTCAATCTTTCTTTCCTGGTTGATTATCGTTTTGGTAACAAAGTATTATCAGCAACCAACTACTATGCTATCTACCGCGGTTTAAGTAAAATAACATTGACCGGCCGTGAAACCGGTATTGTTGGGGCTGGAGTTGACCAGGTAACCGGTGCAACAAACACTACCAATGCAACTGCGCAGGCTTATTATCAAGGCTTAGCAAAAGTTTCTTCGGTAAACGTATTGGATGGCAGCTTCATTAAATTACGCCAGATATCCGTTGGTTATAACATCCCAAAAACTGTTATTGCAGGTACACCATTCAACTCAATAACATTTTCATTAGTGGCACGCAACTTATGGACCATCATGAAGCATACTGATAACATTGATCCTGAATCAAACTTCGCTCCAGGGATTAACTATGCTGGTATTGAAGGTACGAGCGTACCTGCAGTAAGATCTTATGGTTTAAATGTGAACTTTAAATTTAAAAAATAACGAAGATGAAAAAACGATATATATATAGTTGCCTGCTTATAGGTGCTACCTTTATAGCGGGTTGTACTAAAAATTTTGATGCAATTAATACTAATCCAACCAAAGTAAATGCGACTTTATTCGACCCGAACTTTTTAATGGCGCAGGCGCAGATCAAATTTTCAAATACGGGTTATGACCAATTGTTATATCAAAGCATGTGGTCACAATCATTAGCATCAACTTATGATTATTATAGCAATGGAGATAAATATGTGGCTTCGGGTAGTAATGATAACTATAAAGCGCGCACCTGGACTACCAGTTATGGTGCAGTAACCCTTGTTGATGAGATGAAAAATCTTGTGGCAGGAAAAGCCCAATACTCCAATCTTGATAACTGCGGCACTATTTTACGTATTATGATGCTTGAACGCATCACCGATGCATATGGCGACATACCATTCTCGCAGGAAGGACAAGCAAAAGCAGGCATAACTTCTCCTGTTTTTGACACTCAGGAGAGCATTTACAAATCTATGCTTACCCAACTTGCCACAGCTGTGCCAGCTCTGGATGCCTCAAAGGCAGCCCCCACCAGCGATCTTTTTTATGGCGGCAATATAGCCCAATGGAAAAAATTAGGTTATTCTTTAATGCTTAGGGTTGCAATGCGTTTAACTAAAGTTGATGCCGCTACTGCTCAAAAATATGCAGAGACGGCTTACACCGGTGGTACAATGAGTGCTATAGCTGATAATGCAAAAGTAATGGCTGATGACGCAAGTGGTAACAGCAACAGTGATGCTAACGCCTTATTAGTAGTTGCAGATTTTAGAGAAGTGCGCTGGTCAAATACTTTGATCAGTTATATGAAATCAACTAATGATCCGCGTATTAGCGCTATTGCCGAAATATCTTCGGGCACTGGTAAAGCAGCCAATGAAGTATTAGCTGCCGGCATCAACACCGCAAGCCTTCAAATTGGTATGCCTAACGGTTATGACCTCAATGGTGGTTCTACCGATATTTCAAAAGCTCCGGGTTACCCAGGCACCTCACCTGCTGCTTCAGCAACCGATTCTCCTGCACCTGATGGCAAATATTCACGCCCGCAATTTGCAGTGTATGATAATAAAAACCGTAATAACTTCATATTAACCTACGGCGAAACTGAGCTTTTATTAGCTGAAGCAGCTTCCAGGGGCTGGGCAACAGGAGTTGCGGCTACACATTATGCTAACGCACTTACTGCAGATATGCAAACCTTATCACAATTTGGGACGACCTCTGTAGATGTGGCGAGTATCGCAACTTATGTTGCCGCGCATCCTTTAGTCCCTGCTACAGCTTTACAGCAAATCAATATGGAGTATTTTGTTGAAACGTCATCAACATTTAACTTCAATGAAACCTGGGCTAACTGGAGAAGATCAGGATACCCTGTTTTAACAGGTGTGACCTATCCAGGCCAGTTTACAAACCCAGCTGGTACTATTCCAAGAAGGATGCCTTATCCAATCACATTACCTGCAACCAATGCTGCAAACTATGCTGCTGCCGTTGCAAGACTTTCTGGGGGGCAAGATACCTTCACTGCTAAAGTATGGTGGGATAAATAAAATTTAATTTCCTTAACAAACAGGGAGACATTATTGTCTCCCTGTTTGTTTTACTACCTTTATATTGATTAACAACCTTTTTAGAACTGTGTGCCCCAATCATAAGTTTTAATTAAAGTATTTATGTCCCTTATTAATTTATATTTCTTAAAACGCGCAATCGGCTTCCCTGCTGTAATTACTGCCGCGCTTAGTTTTTCTGCACTTACCTCCTACTCCCAGCAGCCGTTATTTAAGCTGTTGAACAGTAAAGAAACCAATATCAAATTCAGTAATGATATCAACGAGACCGAATCGCTCAACGTGTTATCATACGAGTATTTTTATAATGGTGGTGGTGTAGCTGTTGGCGATATAAATAACGATGGTCTGCCCGATCTGCTATTTACGGGAAACATGAAGCCCAATAAACTTTATCTCAATATGGGGCAAATGAAGTTTAAGGATATCACCAATGATGCCAGTCCCGACCTGGGAGGCCGCAGGGATTCATGGAAAACCGGCGTTACTATGGCCGATGTTAACGGCGATGGCTTGTTAGACATTTATGTATGCTACTCTGGCAAAACTGATAACGAAACCCGTAGCAACCAATTATTTATAAACCAGGGCAATAACAAATTTAAGGAAGAAGCCAAAGCTTATGGCTTAGCCGACCCCGGATACAGTACACAGGCCGTATTTTTTGATTATGATAATGATGGCGACCTGGATATGTTCCTGCTGAACCATAACATTAAAAAGATAGATAACATGGAGCTGGCCCGCTATAAAAATCAAACTGATGATTTAGCCAGCAATAAACTGTTCAAAAACGAAAACGGGCATTTTACCGATGTGTCAAAAACAGCCGGGATAGTTCAAAACCCGCTTACCTTTGGACTGGGCGTGGCCATTGCCGATATTAACAAGGACGGATGGCCCGATATTTATGTAACAAACGATTACAACGAACCGGATTACCTATACGTTAACAACCACAACGGTACTTTTACCGAAAAATCAAAAGATATGTTAAGGCATATGTCGCACTTTTCGATGGGTGTTGATATTGCCGATTTTAATAATGACGGCCTGCCCGATATTATGACACTTGATATGTTGCCCGAGGATAACCACAGGCAAAAATCATTACAATTAGAAGAAAACTATGAGTCGTTTGCGTTGATGCAAAACCAGGGACTTTACAAACAATATATGCGCAATATGCTGCATCTGAACAATGGCGATGGCACATTTAGCGAAATAGCACAACTGGCAGGTGTATCAAATACCGACTGGAGCTGGTGCCCCCTAATTGCCGATTTTGACAACGATGGCTATAAGGATATTTTTGTTACCAACGGTTACTTAAGAGACTATACCAATAAAGATTTTTTACGCTACTGGGGCGATTATAAGATCAAGAAAGCAATGGCAGGCCAACCATTCCGCCTGATGGAGCTTGTAATGGCCATGCCTTCGACTGCCGTACCTGATTATATTTTCAGGAACAACCACAACCTTACCTTTACCAATAAACAGGTGGAGTGGGGCCTTAACCAGCAAAACATTTCAAACGGCGCTGTATATGTGGATCTGGATAATGACGGGGACCTTGACCTGGTGGTTAATAATATTAATCAACCGGCATCCGTTTACCAAAACACCAGTCGCGAAGCAAATAATACCTCTTATCTGGCTATTAAACTAAAAGGCACCGGTAAAAACACCAATGCCATTGGCGCCAAAGTAAGTGTATACACCGGTAAAAACATACAATACCAGGAAGTTAATCCTAACCGCGGTTACCTTTCATGTGTATCAACTACGTTGAATTTTGGTTTGGGAGATACCAAAAAGGTTGATTCTGTGCGCATCATCTGGCCCGATAATTCTTCGCAGTTGCTTAAAGATGTTAATGCAGACCAGTTGCTGACGATCAAATATCAGCCAACAGAAAAATCATCTGCACAGGCTGGTGTGGTTAAAAAGACCGTTTTTAAACATGCAGAACCAGTTATTGATTTTAAACCGGAAGAGATCACCCTGAATGATTTTAAACGCCAGCTATTAATGCTGTTCATGTACTCCAAAACTGCCCCTGTTATTGTAAAGGCCGATGTAAACGGCGATGGGTTGGAGGATTTATTTGTAAGCGGAGAAAAGGATAGTCCGGGTAAAATATTTCTGCAACAGGCCGGAGGTAAATACCAGGCAAAGGATATCGTTCGCGGCAGTACCGACAATATGGGCACTACATCTGCAGCTGCATTTTTTGATGCCAATGGCGATGGTAAACCAGATCTGTACATAGCAAAAGGTGGTTATTCATTATATGATCCCAATACTGCCGATCTGCAGGACGAACTTTATATCAACGAAGGTAATGGCCGCTTTGTACTCTCTCCTACTGCATTACCGGTACTTAATGCCAATAGTAAATCAGTTGTAAAGCCCAGCGATTTTGATGGTGATGGCGATATCGACCTGTTTGTAGGTGGCAGGGTAATTCCGGGTCAATACCCGGCTGCACCGCAAAGCTACCTGCTGGCAAACGATGGTACGGGCAAATTCGCAGCCGCCGCTATCCCATTTAATAAAATTGGGATGGTTACAGATGCACAATGGATCGACCTAAATAATGATAGCCGCAAAGATTTGGTATTATGTGGTGAATATATGCCGGTCACTGTTTTGATAAATGACAAGGATGGCTTTAAAGATAAAACCAGCGATTATTTTGACACGCCTCAAAAAGGATTTTGGTATAAAATTGCTTTTGCCGATGTAAACGGTGATGGTAAACCCGATTTGATTGCAGGCAACCTGGGCTTAAACACACAGATCCGCGCAAGTGATAAGGAACCTGCCGAAATGTATTTTACCGATCTGGACAATAATGGTTCTATCGATCCTTTCTTTAACTTCTATATCCAGGGTAAAAGCTATCCTTTTGTAAGCAGGGACGAACTGAACGAGCAGATTTACCCGATGCGCAGGAAGTTTAACTCCTACAAAATGTATGCTGACGCCACCATCAATGAAATTTTTAGTGCCGATGACCTGACCAAAGCCGGCAAGCTGAGCATTAACAATATACAAACAACGCTTTTCATCAATAATAATGGCAAGTTTACACCTGCACCTTTACCAATAGAAGCGCAGTTTGCCCCGGTAAGCCAGGTAATAACCGGCGACTTTGACCATGACGGGCATACCGATGTTCTTTTATTAGGTAACCACTCCGATAATCGCCTCAAGATTGGCAGCATTGATGCAAATTACGGGTGCCTGTTAAAAGGCGATGGCAAGGGAGGTTTTACTTATGTAGATCAGCCAACATCCGGGCTTTCGGTTATGGGCGATGTAAAATCGGCGGTGGAGATCAATATCAACAATATACCATATTTACTGATAGGCGTGAGCGACGGTCCGCTTCAATTTTATAAAGAATAATGAATTACTTAAAAATATCGCTTATTATATTTTGTGCTATAATAACCAGGCAGGCTTATGCACAAAACACTGCTAATGATTACCCGGATTATTTACAGCCAGATCATGCGGTGAATGCTGTAACCATGGTGATGGTGCATGATGTGGTTAGTCCGCCGGTTGCGGCGCGCTACTATGCTTATACCATGCTGGGCGCATACAACATTGTTGCCGCAAAAAATAAAACCATACCCCAACTGCAAAATTTTGTAAAGGACTATAAGCCTAATAACAGTTTAGATACCATCCATACCAAATACGACTATAAAATAGCCGCCTATTACAGCATCCTTGAAACGGCTAAACTTATGCTGCCATCGGGCTTTATGCTAAAGGATGATGAAGACGCGTTTGTCCAGTTACTTCAAAAAACCAAGGTTGATCAAAGTATCATTGATAATTCTGTTAAGGTAGCAGAAACAGCCTCTAAAATTGCGGTAGGTTTTTCAAAATCAGATAACTACAGCAAATTAAGCGCTCTAAAAAGATATACCCCTATAAAAGATGAAAGTAAATGGTACCCAACCCCTCCGGGATATTTTGAAGCAGTTGAGCCAAACTGGCGTACCATACGTACCATGGTGATTGATTCGGCCAATCAGTATAAACCTGCACCCTTAATTCCTTTTAGTAAGGATACCACATCGGCATTTTATAAACAGGTTAAGGCCGTTTACGGTATCTCGAAACACCTTACTACCGAACAAATTAATATTGCCTTGTTTTGGGATTGTAACCCTTTCGCCATTACCACTTCGGGTCATATGGCTATTGGTTATAAAAAGATCAGTCCGGGCGGGCATTGGATGCATATAACAGGGCTGGTTACCAAACAGGCACATCTTGATTTTGATCATTCCATAATGGTAACTGCCTTAGAGGGACTAACATTAATGGATGCTTTCATTAGCTGTTGGGAGGAGAAATTCTCCAGTAACCGCATCCGCCCCGAAACCTATATTAACCGGTATATCGATGTTAAATGGCAGCCTGTTTTACAAACGCCCCCCTTCCCGGAGTTTACCAGCGGCCATGCGGTAATTTCAAATGCATCGGCCGAACTACTTACCTATTTGCTTGGTGATAACTTTGCTTATACGGATAATACCGAAATTCCCTTCGGCAGCAGCCAGCGCGATTTTAAATCATTTCGCGAAGCAGCAGCCGAGGCATCAATGTCTCGTTTTTACGGAGGCATCCATTATATGGAAAGTATAGAAAAAGGAAACCAACAAGGTAAAGAAGTAGCGAGTGGTATCATTGCCAAAATAAAAAAAGCTGGTATCTTGCCTCAAACTAAATAATCTTACTATATATCTATATAAATCTATATAAAACATCCACCAATAATGAATTTTATAACACAAAAGTTGATAAAAAAAGGCGCTGCCTGCTTATTAAGCAGCTCTTTTTTATTGACGGCTTTGCCAGCTACCGCGCAAAAAACTGCCATCTACAAAGACGCCTCGCAATCGATTGAACTAAGGGTAAAGGATTTGATAGCCAAGCTAACCTTAGAAGAAAAAGTGTCCTTGTTGGGGTATCGCAGCAAGGCCGTTCCCCGTTTGGGCATCCCTGCCTACAACTGGTGGAACGAAGGTTTACATGGCGTTGCCCGTGCCGGTGAGGCCACCATATTTCCGCAGGCCATAGGTATGGCGGCAACTTTTAACGAAAGCCTGATCGACTCAGTTTCAAATGTAATATCAACCGAGGCCAGGGCAAAATATAACGTATCCACAGCAATGGATCGCCATTTACAATACATGGGCCTCACCTTCTGGACACCTAATATCAACATCTTCCGTGATCCAAGATGGGGCCGCGGACAGGAAACTTACGGTGAAGACCCGTTCCTAACTGCCCATATCGGCTCGGCATTTGTACAGGGAATGCAGGGAAAAGATGCCCGTTATTTGAAAGCGTCAGCCACTGCCAAGCACTTCGCGGCACATAGCGGCCCCGAAGCTACCCGCGATTCATTTGATGCCATTGTGGACGAAAAAGACATGCGTGAAACCTACCTGTACGCCTTCCATGCTTTGGTTAATTCGGGGGTTGAGTCGGTAATGACAGCTTATAACAGCATTAATGGTGTGCCCAACTCAGTTAACAAAAACCTGGTTACCGGTATTTTAAGAAACGAATGGGGTTTTAAAGGCCATGTAGTAACTGATTGTGGTGCCCTCGATGATGTTTTTTTAACGCATAAAACCATACCTACAGCTGTTGAAACAGCCGCCGCCGGTATAAAAGTGGGTATCGATCTGGATTGTTCATCAGTTTTTCAGGGGGATCTTGTTAAGGCTGTACAACAAAAACTGCTTACAGAAAAAGAGGTTGACGTAGCGCTGTCCCGTATCTTAAAAACCCAATTTAAGTTAGGCTTTTTTGATGAAGGCGGAGCAGCCCCTTTTAAAACCTACGGTGCCGATAGTATCCATAATACGCAGCATATAGCCCTGGCCCGTAAAGTTGCACAGCAGAGCATGGTGTTGTTAAAAAACGACAATAACATATTGCCATTCAAGCAGGGCCAATACTCCAGTTTTATGGTATTGGGCCCTAACGCTGCCGCTTTGGATGCCATGATAGGCAGTTACCACGGTGTTAGCAGTAAAGTAGTAAACTTTGTAGAGGGTATAACCGGCGCGGTTGATGCCGCCACCCGCGTAGAATATGACCTTGGTTGCGATTATCGTGATACCACCCATTTTGGTGGCATCTGGGGTGCAGGCAATGCCGATGTAACCATCGCGGTTTTGGGTTTATCGCCCGTATTGGAAGGCGAAGCCGGAGATGCTTTCCTGGCCGAATCTGGTGGTGATAAAAAGAACCTGAGCTTGCCAGCCAGCGAAATAGCTTTTATGAAAGCCTTACGCAAGGGTGTTAAAAAACCCATCATTGCCGTAATTACTGCTGGTAGCGATGTGGACGTATCTGCCATAGCGCCATATGCTGATGCTATCATATTTGCCTGGTACCCCGGCGAACAAGGCGGAAACGCACTGGCTGATATTGTTTTTGGAAAGATCAGCCCCTCTGGTCATTTACCGCTTACTTTTTATAATTCGGTTAATGATCTCCCTAAATATGAGAACTATAGCATGAAAGGGCGTACATACCGGTACTTTAATGGCCCGGTTCAATATCCTTTTGGTTTTGGCTTAAGCTATACTACTTTCAGCTATGAGGCTGCTTCGGCATTGCAAAAACAATATGCCTCGAAAGATACTATCGGTATAACTGTTAAGGTTAAAAACACAGGTATCACGGATGCCGATGAGGTTGTTCAGGCCTATATTAAATATCCAAACCTCGACAGGATGCCATTAAAAGAGCTGAAAGGCTTTAAAAGAATTACCATTACCAAAGGAAATGAGCAAATGGTAACCATAAAGATCGCGGTAAAAGAACTTCAGAAATGGGATTTAACAAAGCATAACTGGAAACTTTATCCGGGTGAATATAAGCTGATATTGGGTAGTAACTCTGCTGATGAAAAACTAAGTTCCGGCTTTAAGATCAGCGGTAAATAAAGGCTATGCTTCATTAACACATTCCGATGATCCTTTTTTACTGAAAAGAACAGGGAAAGTGTATGCTGCAGTTCGGCTTGGGTTATTCCAAAAGTGAAGATAAATTAGGGCAAAGCTTAGTCGCTTTGCCATTTTTGTATGTTATTAATTTACTTTCGTTATATCTACTTTGATTATATTATAATAACTTACTTTCAGTTACATTCCCAAACCTATAACTTATACCTACCTCATGCGTGGTAATATTTACGCCACCCAGGTTATTTGACGATGTACCAAACTGGTAGCTATACCCTATTTTAAATGATTTGCCAATTATGGACAACATAGCCGCCGCTTTTTTATCGGTGCGATAGTTTAGGCCTATACCCAGTTGTTCCTTCAGGTAGAAAGTACCTGACACATTCGCAATAACCGGCGATCCATTTACATAGGAAACCAGTGTTGCGGGTTTAAACTTCACATCATCACTTACATCGGCCAGGTACGCGCCCGAAAAATGATAGTGCGTGCGCAGATAGTTGGCCTGCTGCTCGGATGCTGTACCCAAACTACGGATAGTAAACTCAGGTACCGAGAGGCCAAGGTAGTAATCGGCGCCATATAACATTACGCCAAAACCTATATTGGGTTTTGTTTCGCGCACATCATTCCTAAACTGCGGATCTGATGCATCCAGCTGAGAATAATTACCAACGTAGTTGCGCACCCCCACATTTAAAGCAACAGCGAGGTAGTTGGTTTGTGTTAACTGTATTCCTTTAGCAAAAAACGCATTAAACTCTATCTGGTGCTCTACAGCGGCCTGGTCATTCAATACATAAACTCCTGCTGCGCCATTAATTGATTCAACAGGAAAATTGGCATTAAACATCACACTGCTTGGCGCTCCATCTATTCCTATAAACTGCTTGCGTCCCAGTACGCTCACCGAACCGGCTTTATCAAGCATTGAATAAGCGGGGTTTATTGCTGTGAGATTATCTGCGTATTGGCTGTAGCTATAAATCTGTTGTTGGGCAAAAACGCTGTTGCAGGTAATTAATACCTGCAGCAGACTTAAGCTTAGTCTTATAATTATTTTTTTGCTAAACATGAATGCTAATTTAAGCAATGTATTTTCTTTTAGTATTAATATCTAAGTATATCTTTTACTATTAATATTTAAGTATAATATATCCTGTTTTGCGTTTTGTTTGGTGGCCATCACTGTATTCCAGCGAATAATAATAGGTGCCTGGTTTTTGCATGGTATTAGTTTTGTTGGAGTACCCATCAAAAAAGTTGCCGTTGCTTCCATAACCTTTTACATCATATACCAGTGAGCCTACCGCGTTCATGATGCTCAGGTGGTTATCAGCATGGTTTTCTATACCGTCTATTACCAGCACCTCATTCACTCCGTCGCCATTGGGTGATACTGCCTGATGAACAATGATATCATCAGGATTGGTAATGTTATTTGATTTTTTGGCGATGCCCATACTATTATTATCATCAAGCGTGTGCAAAGCCAGCGTAAGTGGTGCAGTAGATGATGCAACCTTGTCTATAACGATAGTGTATGTTCTTGTAGTTACTCCATCTTCGGCTGTCACTACAGTTGTAACAGTTGTTGCACCTGTAGCATTAATTGTTACGGGTGTTGCAATACCTGCAATTGCAGTTATACCATTAACTGTAACAGTTGCATGGCTATCACTCAATGTTACTCTTTGCTGGATACTTGTAACCCCCGAATCTATCCAGGTTATATAATTATCTGTTGTGCCCACCCTGGTCAATATCGCGCCGATTATATTGAGCGATAGGAGATTTGCATTTGCTGCACCGGTTTTGCTGACAGCGATAGTGTAAGTGCGCGTGGTAATGCCGTCTTCGGCTGTTACAACAATGGAAATATTGGTGGTAACTCCTGCATCGAGCTGCACTGTATTGACTATGCCYGATGTCCCGGCTATATTGTTCACTGTAAAAGATGCATGACTGTCACTTAACGTGGCGCTTTGTTGTACACTGGTTGCAGAAGGCGTTACAGATGCCGTGTAGTTATCTGTTGCACCTATTCTTTTCAATGTAACGCCACTTATCTTGAA